>JACQBB010000235.1 GCA_016194625.1 Elusimicrobiota bacterium
CGGGCTCCCTGCGCGGGGGAGAGCGCATCCTCGTCGTGGACGACGATCCGGCCGTCGCGATGATCGCGCGGCGCGTCCTCGAGCGGCACGGCTACTCCGTCCTCGTCGCGCATCGGGGCGAAGAGGCGCTGGCGCTCTGCGCGGACCCGGCGCGGCGCGTCGACCTGCTGTTGTGCGACGTCGTGATGGCGCAGATGGGCGGCCCGGAGCTGGCGCGGCGCCTCGCGGGCGTCTACCCGTCGTGCCGGACGCTGTTCGTCTCCGGCTACGCCGTGGAGGGGCTCGCCCGGGCGGAGATCTCCCAGGACCGCTTCCTCGCCAAGCCTTTCACCGCCGAGTCCCTGTCCCGGAAGGTCCGGCAAGTCCTCGACGCTCCCGCGGCGTGACGGAGCGCGCGTCCGCGCGAACTGTTAGAATCGCGCGATGACGACTCCTCCGTCCAAGACCCGGCTGGCCCCGTCCCCGACGGGGTCGCTGCACCTGGGCAACGCGCGGACCTTCCTGGTGAACTGGGCGCTCGCGCGCCGCAACGGCTGGCGCGTCCTGCTGCGCATCGAGGACCTGGACGGGCCGCGCGTGAAGCCCGAGGCGGTGGACGGCGTGCGCCGCACGCTCGAGTGGCTGGGCCTCGACTGGGACGAGGGGCCCGTGGTCCAGTCCGACGACCTGGAGCCGTACCGCGCGGCGATGCGCCGGCTCGCCGCGGAGGGGAGGGCCTTCCCGTGCGCGCTGACGCGCGGGCAGATCGCGGCCGCGGCGTCCGCCCCGCAGGAAGGCTCGCACGAGCTCGTCTTCTCGGCGTCGCTGCGGCCGAGGGCCTGGGAGCGCGCGTTCGCGGACGCGGAGACGAACTGGCGCTTCCTCGTCCCGAAGGCCCCGGTCTCGTTCGAGGACGCCTTCGCGGGGCCGCAGTCGTTCGAGCTCGGGAAGACCATCGGCGACTTCATCGTCTGGACGAAGCGCGGCATGCCCGCCTACCAACTCGCCGTGGTCGTCGACGACCACCGCCAGGGCGTCACCGAGGTCGTGCGCGGCGACGACCTGCTGGAATCCGGCGCGCGCCAGCTCGCGTTGTACCGCGCGCTGGACCTGGCGCCGGAGCCGCGCCACTGGCATCTGCCGCTGGTGGTCGGGCCCGACGGCAAGCGCCTGGCCAAGCGTCACGGCGACAGCCGCCTCGACGCGCTGCGCGCCGCCGGCGTGAAGGCCGAGGAGATCGTCGGCGTCCTGGCCCGCTGGTGCGGGATCGCGGCGCCGGGACCGCTCTCCGCCGCCGAGTTCCGCGACGCCCTGGACATGGCGAAGATGCCGCGGGCGCCCGTCGTCTATCGGCCCGAGGAAAACGCTAGAATCTCCCCATGACCCCCGAACCCAAGGAAGCCCCCAAGATGGACGCCGCCGACCTCTGGACCGAGGAGGTCTTCACGGACCGCAAGGTCGGCACGATCCGCCGCCTGAGCCCGGTGAAGTCCGACGGCGCGCCCGACGCCGCCCGCAAGGCGCTGTACCTGGGCGAGGCGTCGCTGTACACCCCCGCGGGCACCCTCCCGCTCACCTTCGAGATCCCGGCCGACTCGCTCGAGAAGGCCGTCGCCGCCTACGGCGACGCGGTGCAGAAGGCGTTCGAGGAGGCGATGGAGGAACTGCAGGAGATGCGCCGCAAGGCCTCCCAGTCCATCGTGATCCCGAAGGGCGGCGCGGCCGGCCTCGCCGGCGGCGCGCTGGGCCCCGGCGGCCTGCCGCCGGGCAAGCTGCACCTGCCCTGAGCGGCGCGCCGGTCCGGCGTCAGCGCTCCCCGCCCATGCTCATGATGCGCTCGACGGCCAGGCGCGGGGACTCGTCGGCCGGCGGACGCACCGCCGCGGCGGCCCAGACGTCGTAGTTCAGGTCCGTCGGGGCGCCGGGCACGCGGACCAGGCGGCCCGAGTCCAGGTCGTCCTTGACCGACTCCGCGCCGAGCGCGGCGATCCCGCGGCCTTGGGCGGCGAGGACGCGCAGCAGGTCGACGTCCGAGGTCTCCGCGACGGGGATCATCGACAGGCCGCGGGAGTCCATCCAGATCCGGATCTTCTCGCGCAGCGGGTGCTGCGCGGGGCGCAGCAGCATCGGGTACTCGCGCCCGCGGCGCGGGAACGGCCCGAGCGTCCGGACCAGCTTGGGCGAGGCCACGAAACGCAGGGAGTCCGTCGCGATCGGGCGCGCGCGGAACAGCGCGCCCAGCGACGAGGACGGGTCCGTCGCGAACACGGCGACGTCGAGCTGGCGGCGCTGGAGGGCCGTGGTCAGCTCCGGGCTGGGCGCCACCAGGACGGTCGGCAGGAGGTGCGGCACTCCCTCGATGCGCGCGAACAGGCGCAGGACGAACTCCCGGCCCAGTCCCGCCGCGGCGCCGATCCGGAAGCGCGCGATCGAGCGCGCGCCGGTGCGCAGCTCCCGGGACAGGGCCTCGCCCTCGGGGAAGATCCGCTCGCAGCGCTCGAACACCACCAGGCCGTCCGGCGTCGGGGTGACGCCGGTGCGGGTCCGGTCGAGGAGCCGGCGGCCCATCGCGCGCTCCAGGCTCTTCAGCTGGAGGCTCAACGCCGACTGCGACAGGTGCAGTTCCCGGGAGGCCGCGGTCAGGCTGCCGGCGCGCACGCAGATCCAGAAGTAGTAGAGGTGGTGGTAGTTGATGTCGAGAGGCATGCGGTGATTATATGAAGATTATAAATGAACGACCCTCGATAGTCTCTACTCGACCAATGTCCGCCGGCCTCGTCGTCAGCGGCCGGCCGGGGCCGGCGCGGGCAGCACCTCGGCGCGCAGGACGCCGCCGTCGGCGGCGGGATACGCCAGGCCGAGCAGGCGGCCGAGCGTCGGCGCCAGGTCCAGCGGCGAGGCGGCGCCGGCGCGATGACCCGCGGGGATCCCGCGGCCCCAGAACACCAGCGGCACGCGCGCGTCGTACGCGAAGTGGGAGCCGTGGCTGGTGCCGACCGGCGCGTCGTGGACCATCGCGCCCTCGGCGTGCAGAGCGAGCAGGTCGCCGGCGCGGTCGAGGCGGACCGAGCGCTTGAGGACGGCGGCGAGCGGGTCGCCGGCGGGCAGCGCGGCGACCTCGTCGGTCACGAACACGCGGCCCAGGCCGTCCACCGTCGTCAGCGCGGCGGCGGCCTCGCGGCGGAACGCGCGCCAGTCCAGGCCCTGCTCCGCGGCCAGCGCGCGGTCCAGGTACAGGTGCGGCAGGGCGTCGTAGACCAGCCACTTGCGCCCGGGGGCGGGATGGAGCTTCTGCAGGGCGGCCTCGATCGCGGCCTCCAGGCCGTCCCAATCGTGGCGGCGCACGCCCATCGCCTTGCCGGACGGGTCCTCCGGGGCGGGGATCGCGCCGTGGTCGGCGGTGAGCGCCAGGACCAGCCGGCCGCCCGCGGCCTTCTGCCAGGAGGACAGCTCGCGGCCGAGCAGGGCGTCGAGCGCGCGCAGCTGGGCCTTCATCTCGGGCGCCTCGGTGCCGTAGCGGTGGCCGACGGTGTCGGTCGCCGAGAAGCTGACGAGCAGGAGGTCGGTCGAGGGGCCGCGGCCGACGCGCTCGCGCCGGACCAGCTCGTCGACGAGGCGGGCCGTCGCCTCGTCGGCGGCGGGCGAGGCCAGGACCTCGGCCGGGACCTTGCCGTCCTTCAGCGGCAGCAGGCCGGAGGCGCGCAGGGACGCGTTGAACGCGTCCAGCCACGCCGGCCGCCGGTAATAGGACGAGGTCGTGAAGACGCCGAGCTTGCGGTCGAGCCAGAGCGCGAGATCGGGGCGGCGCCCGCCGAGCAGGACCGCCGCGCGGTCCTTGCCGGCGACGGAGAACACGCGCGCCTTCGGGTCGGCGGCCTTCAACGCGTCGGCGAGCGTCGGGCCGGAGAGGTGGCCGGGGCCGATGCCGTAGGGCTCGTCGGCGACGCAGTAGGTCTCCGCGCCTTTCGCGCGGTCCCACCACTCGTTGGCGACGATGCCGTGGGTGACCGGGGCGCGTCCGGTCGAGATCGCCGCGTGGCCGGGGCCGGTCTCGGTCGGGACGTGCAGGTGCGCGGCCTCGGTGAACACGGCGCCCTCGGCGGCGAGGCGCTTGAAGCCGCCGGAGAAGGCGGGGTCGCGCTCCAGGTAGTCGGCGCGCATCTGGTCGACCACCGCGACGACGCCCAGGCGCGGCGCGTCCGCGGGCGCGCCGCGGACGGGGACGGAGAGGACGACGAGCAGGGCGGCCGAGAGGAGGCGCGTCACTTCACCGCCACGTAGTCGTACAGCGTCCGGGCGCCGAACGGGGTCGCGGTCCGGTAGACGAAGCGCCAGCCTCCGCGCTCGAACTGGC
>JACQBB010000265.1 GCA_016194625.1 Elusimicrobiota bacterium
CCAGATGTCGTCGGGCGAGGGCTCCTCGCCGGTGGCGCTCACGAAGACCGAGATCCGGGTGCTCGTCCTGCTCGGCTCGGGCCTCTCCAACAAGGAGATCGCCGCGAAGATGGAGTGCTCGGTCAAGACCATCAAGAACCACCTGAACGCGATCTTCCAGAAGCTCGAGGTCAGCAACCGCACCGAGGCCGTCGTCAAGGGCATCGAGATGGGGCTGATCTCTCCCGAAGAGCCGAACTGAAGCCGAGTCGTGGGCCGAGGCCGCTCATGAAAGGCGATCCAGCGGCGTACACTGGGGCATGACGAGAGAAGAATTCGTCGCTCAGCTCGAGCGGGGGGTCGGCCAGTCGTCGACGCTGCCCGTCACCTCGGCCATCCTGCGCTGGACCGCCGACCAGCTCAAGCGCGGGGAGCCGCCGTGGTGGAAAGGCGTCGCCAAGGCGTGGGAGAAGCGGCGTTTCGTCGCCTGGAGCGAGGCCTTCAACCTCTATCTCTGCGCCCTCCACTTCGAGGCCCTGAACGACGCCCAATGCGAGTTGGTGCCGTACTTCCCTTCCTGCGGCGGCACCGCGGAGGCCGACCCCTCGCCGGGGCTGGCGAAGTTCCTCGCGGCGCCGCCCCCTTCGTTCTTCGAGAACCTGAAGACCCGCGAGCGGCGCGCTTACAACGAGTCCATGGCCCTCCTTTGGACCGACCCGGCCGTGCTGTACTTCCAGCGCAAGCGGGGGCTGCCGTTCTACCTGGTCGAAGTCGACGCCGGCGCCGGCCTCAACCTCGCGTCCGACCTCGTGAGCAAGCAGAAATGGTTCGACTCCGACCTGGTCGCGGCCCGCATCGGCCTGGACCCTCAGCCGCTCGACCTCTTCGACATCGCCCAGCGCCGGTGGTTGACCGCGGGGATCTGGCCCGACCACGTCGACGCGATCGTGAAGCTGGACAACGCGATCGAGGCCGTCCAGCAGCGGGCGAAGAAGGACGGCGCCTTCCTCCAGCTCGTGCCGTGCAGGTCGAAGGACGCCGCCGCGTTCGTCGCCAAGAACATCCCGTCCGACGACCCGGACGTCGGGCTCTTGATCTTCAACATGGGCACGACGACGCGCATGCCGGACGCGGACTACGCCGCCTACGCCCGCTCCATCGGGGAGCTCCTGAGATCCTGGGGGGACCGCGGCCTCTGGGTGGAGGCGGAGAACGTGCGCGGCGAGACGTATTCGACCACCCTCCAACTGCGGGCGCACCGCGTGATCGACGGCGCCCTCAAGAGCTTCGTGATGTCGAGCTTCGACCTCGTGGCGCACAAGCGGGTGTTCAGCGAGGCGTCCGCGACCTTCCTCGCCGTCCCGTAGTCCTTCCTTTCATATAACCCTGTTTTTACCGCCCCGCACTTGATTTTTAATGAGCCGGGGCTATAATCCGGGTATGACCGCACGGCGGCTGCGCTCGCGCGCGGGGCAGATCGTCATCCCCGCGATGCTGATCTTCCCGACGCTCTTCCTCTTCGTCTACCTCATCTACGAGACGGCGAAGCTCTCGCGCGAGAAGATCCGCCACCAGTTCGCGATGGACGCCGCCGCGTTCGTCGAGATGACGAACTATTCGGACTTCCTGAACCGCACGGCGTACGTCAACGGCGCGTTCCCGATGCGCATCTTCGAGGAGGGCTACGGAGACTTCCCGGCGGAGTGCGAGGGCCACCACGACCCGTGTCCTCCGGTGGAGTACTATCCGCCGAAGGCGTCCTACGCGGACGTGCTGTACAAGAACAGCGCCTTCCCGCGCAGCCTCACCGGCAAGCATACCTACGGGACCGAGGGCTCGTGGGACATCGCGTATCCGGAGCCCAAGAACGGCGGCGGCAGCGCGCCGCAGCTCAACGAGCCGTACGAGCTGTTCACGCTGCACGACGCGGAGTGGCTGTGGCACCAGTGGGACCTGGCGACCGAGATCTACAAGCTGTGGGTGCAGATCTACTCCCTGCTCGGCTCCGTCGAGGACGCGCAGTTCTCCGTGCTGAAGCGCCTGTCGGGCGACCACAGCTTCATGAAGAAGTCGTATTGGCTGAACACGGGCGACCCGATCAACGACGCGGCGGGCCTGGCCAAGAGCTTCGACGTCGCGCTGGGCGACTTCAACAGCGCGGTCAAGCCCTACTGCCAGCGCAAGCTCATCTACTGGGGCAACCGCCATCTCGGCGGCACCGGCCTCCAGCCGATCGCGCCGTTCAAGACCGACCCGGTCGTCGACCTGCCGACCTCGGCGGCGTGCTCGCAGGGCGTGTTCCAGATCATGTACGTCGAGCCGAACACGATCAAGAAGCTGCGCGACAAGAACGGAGACTATCCCGGCCTCCTGCTCTGGATGAACTGGGCGATCCCGCAGAAGAACTACTGGAACATCGATTTCCCGACGCTGATGAACCACGCGGCTCCCAACGGCACCCTGCGCACGACGATCTCCCTGCAGGGCGACCCGGCGAACAAGCCCGCCGTGTGGCCGTACCCCACGCCGAAGTTCCAAGTGAGGCAGTTCCCTTGAACATCGTGCGCCGCGAGGAAGGTCAGGCGACCACCGAGGTCGTGCTGCTGTTCCCGCTGTTCATGTTCTTCCTCTTCGCGTTCGCGAAGGTGTTCGCGCTGCTCATCCTCGTCCAGAAGCTGGAGATCGCGTCCTTCTACGCGGCGCGGCGGTGGCAGCTGGAGTCGCACCGCAACGCGTCCTATGAAGGCTTCGACAACGGCCAGCTGCGCATCGACATCGAGCAGAAGTCGCTGTCGTATCTGGGATACGGGACGCCGACCGAGAAGTTCCTGGACCTGACGAACTCGTGCCTGGTCACCAAGGACTGCTCGGCGGGCTCGCCCGGCGTCTCGGTCCAGCGCACGCAGGTCTGGAACGTCGTGACCGTCACGGCCTGCACCAAGCCGCTCAACATGCCGTTCTACAAGACGAACGGGTTCGTGTTCTGCTCGACGAAGTACGTGCCCAACCGCGACCGCCCGATCGCGTTCGTCCTGCCGGGCCTCCAGCCGTGACCGTTCCCCGACGGGACGGAACAAAAGGTATGATTCGGTTTCACGATCCCATGCGTTCCCTCAGGAGTGACCATGTTCTGGGCTAAGATCAAGCTTTTCCTGCAGCGCTGGTGGGTGCCCCTGCTCATCGTGGTGGGCGTCATCGTCTCCATCATCATCCCCATCTGGTACATGTCCAGCATGGAGGAGAGCGTCCGCCGGTACATCATCGGCATCAACGTGGCCTCGCTGCCGTGGGGCATCCTCCAGACGCTGGTGTTCGTCGGCTTCCTGTACCTGCTGCAGTACGGCGGCGGCTTCGCGATGTTCCGCAAGAACAAGGTCGACAGCGGGATGGTGAACGTCCGCTTCACCGACGTGGTCGGCAACGAGGAGGCCAAGCGCGAGGCCTGGGAGGTCGTCCAACTCCTGAAGGACCGCGCGATGCTCAAGAGCGTCGGCGGCAAGATCCTCCACGGCCTGCTGATGGTCGGACCGCCCGGCTGCGGCAAGACCATGCTCGCCAAGGCGATGGCCACCGAGGCCGGCGTGCCGTTCCTCTCCACCTCCGGCTCCGAGTTCGTCGAGATCTTCGTCGGCGTCGGCGCGTCGCGCGTGCGCAAGCTGTTCAGCCAGGCGCGCCAGTACGCGCAGGCCTACGGCGCGTGCATCATCTTCATCGACGAGATCGAGGTCCTGGGCCGCACGCGCGTGGTGTACGACGCGTTCGGCGGCGGCCAGGAGGGCAACTCCACCCTCAACCAGCTCCTCGTGGAGATGGACGGCCTCACGGACACGGACGCGCAGGTCGTCGTCATCGGCGCGATGAACATGGCCGAGGACGAGCTCGACCCGGCGCTCACCCGCCCGGGCCGCTTCGACCGCAAGATCAAGATCGACCTGCCGAACCTGCACGAGCGCCAGCAGATCTTCGAGTTCTACGCCAAGAAGATCAAGGTGGACCCGAGCGTCGACATGGCGCGCCTGGCCCGCAAGGCGATCATGAAGTCCCCGGCGCAGATCGAGAACATCCTGAAGGAGGCGGCCCTCATCGCCGCGCGCGAGCGCAGAGACACGGTCACCTACAAGGACGTCTCCGCGGCCATCGAGCGCATCGAGCTGGGTGTGGCGCACCGCGTCTCGATGACGCCCAAGGAGCGCCAGATGACGGCCTACCACGAAGCCGGCCATCTGATCATCACCTACCTCTGCCACCCGCTCAACGACGTCTTCAAGGCGTCCATCATCGAGCGCGGCAACACGCTGGGCGTCGTCCACACCACGCCCCGCGAGGAGATCCACGCGCCGGATTCCGAGAGCGAGCTGGCGACCATCAAGACCTTCCTCGGCGGCTACGTCGCCGAGAAGCTGAAGTTCGGCGCCACCACCGTCGGCGTCTCGTCCGACTTCGCGGTCGCGATGATGGTCGCGCACCGCATGATCTGGCGCCTGGGCATGGGCGAGAGCGGCCTGGTCGGCGACTTCACCCAGATCCCCGGGGACCAGATCTCCGAGGACCTCAAGCGCAAGCTCAACGACGACACCCAGAAGCTCATGCAGAAGGCCATCGCCGACGTCGAGCGGATGCTGAAGACGGAGGAGATCATCCTCGACCGCTTCGCCGCCGAACTGCTCAAGCGCGAGGAGCTGGACTACGACGAGATCGTCGCGATCTTCGCCGAGTACGGCAAGCCGCCCCGCGCCCACGCCGTCGGCCCTCTCGCCCAGTCCTTGACCTCGACCGAGCCCCTGCC
>JACQBB010000266.1 GCA_016194625.1 Elusimicrobiota bacterium
GGGGACCGCGCCGCCCGCCGCCTTCAGCCCCTCCAGCTCCGCGAGCAGATGGAACGCGGGCGCGGCGAACCGGCCGTGGCTCAACTGGGAGGCGGCCTCGAAGAGGCCGCGGCAGACCTCGGCGGCCTCCGCCGCCGAGGCGGCCGAGCGGGCCCCGCCGTCCTCGACGCCCTCCAGCAGGCGGTCGAGACGGTCGAGCCCGTCGTGCGCGTCGAGGAGGAAGGCGTCGTCGTGCATCCCCATGCCGGCAGGATAACGGACGCGGCGCGGGGCCGCCATCAGGCGGCGGGAGGACGCGGTGTCAGCGGCGGAGCGCGGGCGCTGTCAGCCGAGGACTACGCGGCGAGGCTCACTTCAGCGGCGTGATGTCCTGGACCAGGCGGTGGCGGATCGCGTAGTAGACGACCTCGGCGTTGTTGCGCAGGCCCATCTTCTTGAGCATGCGCGCGCGGTTCGTGCTGACGGTCTTGGCGCTCAGGCCCAGGTCGGACGCGATCTGGGTGACGGTCTGGCCCTGCGCGATGGCCATGAAGACCTGGTGCTCGCGGTTCGACAGCGCCTCGTGCGGCAGCCCCTCGCGCCCCCCGATCTCGGCGGCCAGGCGGTCGGCGAGCGTCGGGGTGATGTAGCGCGCCCCCGAGGCCACGACGCGCAGCCCCTCGAGCAGCTTCGTCGGGACGCTCTCCTTCGTCAGGTAGCCCGCCGCGCCCAGCCGCACGGCGCGGACCGCGTACTGGTCCTCCGAGTGCATCGTCAGCACGAGGACCGGCAGGCGCGGGAGCTCCGCCTTCAGCTGGCGCAGCGTCTCCAGGCCGCCCTGCCCGGGCATCGAGAGGTCGAGGATGACCACGTCCCAGCGGCGGCCGCCGCGGGACTTCATCATCAGCTCCTCGCCGGTCGCGGCCTCGTCGACGACGGAGACGTCCTTCGCCTCGGACAGGATCTGGCGGATCCCGCGGCGGACGACCTCGTGGTCGTCGGCGATGCAGACTCGGATCATGGCGCCCCCCGCGCGGCCCGGCTCAGCGCGGCAGCCGCACGGTCAATATGGTGCCTTTCCCAGGGAGGCTCGTCAAGACGACGTCCCCGCCCAGCAGCGAGGCGCGCTCGCGGACGAAGGTCAGCCCGCGCCCGCAGAGGAAGCCCTTCTCGGGCTCGTCCATCCCCCGCCCGTTGTCGCGGACCCGCAGCACGAGGACCCCGGCGTCCGTCTGCAGGCTCACCGACGCGGAGCTCGCCCGCGCGTGCCGCGCGACGTTGGTCAGGGCCTCCTGGACGATGCGGAACAGCGCGGTCGCGCGCTCGGGCTCGACGGCGAGCTCCGGGCCGCACGCGAAGGGGCAGCGGATGGAGGAGCGCCGCTCGAAGTCCTCACACAGCCATTGCAGGGCCGCGGGCAGGCCCAGGTCGTCCAGGATCAGCGGCCGGAGCTTCGTCACGATCCGCCGCGTCTCGTCGATCACCCCGTCGACCGACCCGCCCAGCGAGGCGAAGCGGGCGCGCAGGCCGTCCGGGAGCGGGCCCGGGAGCGCCGCCAGGCAGGCGGCCAGCTCCAGCTTGAGGCCGACCAGGTGCTGCCCGAGGGCGTCGTGCAGCTCGCGCGCGATCTCGCGCCGCTCGTCCTCGCGCGCGGCGAGCTGCCGCCGCCTCTCCTCGGCCGCGTCCTTCCCCGGCGTCATCGGCGCCCTCCTCTCCATCGGCCCCCGGCTCACGCCGGCCGCAGGAGAGCCAGCTTCTCCTGGATCGAGTCCCGGGTGAACGGCTTCAGGATGAACTGGTCCGCCCCGGCGTCCAGAGCCTTCTGCACGTTGGGCGCCTCGTTCTCGGTCGTCACCATCACGATCGGGACCGTCTTGAGCTTCGCGTCGGCGCGGGCCGCGACGACGAACTCGAAGCCGTTCATCTCGGGCATGTTCCAGTCGACGAACACCGCCGAGAGGCCGTCGGCCGCCCGCGACGCCTCGAGGCCCTCCTTGCCGTTCGCGGCCTGGACCACCTCGTGCCCGAGCTCCTTGAGGGTGCGGGAGATGATCAAGCGCATCGTCGTCGAGTCGTCGATCACCATGATTTTCATTGGACGATACCTCCGAGCTTGAAGATGGGGACCAGCATGGCCGACGCGATGCCGCCGATCGTCAGGCCCAGGAAGACGACGAAGACCGGCTCCAGGGCGGCGAACAGGCCGGCGAGGGCGGCGTCGATCTCGCGCTGGTAGTAGTCGGCGATGAAGCTCAACGCGTCGGGCAGGCGCCCGCTCTTCTCGGCTCCGGCCACCAGATGGGCGACCATGTCGGGGATGTGGTCGCTGGCGCCCAGCGCGCCCCACAACGGCTGGCCGGCCTCCGCCTGCTCGCGCATGCGGCGCACGACGCCGGCGATGACCACGTTGCCGGCCGCCGCCGCGGTCAGGTCCAGGCACTTGAGGATCGGGACGCCGGCGCTCAGCAGCTCGCCGAGGACGCGCGTCGTGCGGGCGATCACGATCGCCTTCACCACGTCGCCGACCACGGGCAGGCTCAAGGCCAGCGTGTGCATCGCCAGGCGGTTGCGCTCGGCCGTGACGTAGGCCCGGACGCCGTAGGCGGCCGACGCCGCGGCGCCGAGCCAGAGCGCCCAGTGCCCGCGCAGGCTCGCCGAGACCCAGAGCAGGAACTTCGTCATCGGAGGCAGCTCCGCGTCGAACTGCGCGAACACCTCCGAGAAGGTCGGCAGGACGAAGACGACCAGTCCGACGACGACGAGGAAGGCGGTGCCCATCACGACGGACGGGTAGATCATCGCCGACCGGATGCGGGAGCGCACGGTCAGGCGGAAGTCCAGATAGGCCCCGATGCGCTCGAGCATCTTGCTCAGCGTGCCGCTCGCCTCGCCGGCCCCGATGAGGCTCATGTAGACCTCGTCGAAGACCCGCGGATGGCGACCGAACGCGGCGCTCAGGCTCCCGCCGCCCTTGACCGTCTCCGCGACGTCCAGGATCACGTCGCGCATCGCCGGGTTCGACTGCTGCTTCGCCGCCGTCGTCAGGGCGTCCAGGATCGGCACCGCCGCGCGGACCATGAGCCCGAACTGGTTGTTGAACACCGCGACGTCGACGTCGCCGACGCGCCGCCGCCGTCCGGGGCGCGCGGCTCGGGCGGTCAGGGGGAGCGGCGTCTTCGCCGCGACGGGCGCGGCCTTCTCCGCGACCGGCTGCGCGGAGATCATGAACTGGTTCTGCTGTTTGAGCAGCTCGGTCAGCGCCGCGATGTTCTGCGCGCTCGCGGTCCCCTCGCAGATCTGGCCGCGGATGTCCATCGAGCGGAACTTGAAGCGGGCCATCAGGAATCACCCCGGGTGACCCGGACGACCTCGGCGAGGCTGGTCGCGCCGGTCGCGGCGAGCGCGAGGGCCGACTGCTGGAGGGTCGTCATGCCGTCGGCCTCGGCGGCGGCGCGCAGCTCGTCGAGCCCGGCCCCGCGCGAGATGCCGTCGCGCGCCTTCGCGCCGATGGAGAACAGCTCGAACACCGGCGCGCGCCCGACGTAGCCGGTCTTGAAGCAGTCCTCGCAGCCCGCCGCCGCCATGAAGCGCTTGCCCGCGACGCCGGGGCCCAGCAGGAACCTCTCGTCCTCCGTGGGCTCCGCGGGTCGGCGGCAGGACTCGCACAGCCGCCGCAGCAGGCGCTGAGCGACGACCAGCCGCAGCGACGCCGCCAGCAGGTACGGCGGCACCCCCATGTTCAGCAGGCGGTGCACCGCGGCGACCGAGTCGTTGGTGTGCAGCGTGCTCATCACCAGGTGGCCGGTCACGGCCGCCTGCGTGGCGATCTCGGCCGTCTCCGCGTCGCGGATCTCGCCGACGAGGACGACGTTCGGGTCCTGGCGCAGGATCGCGCGCAGGCCGACCGCGAAGGAGAGGCCCGCCTTGGGGTTGGCCTCGACCTGGATCAGGCGGTCGAGTCGGTACTCGACGGGGTCCTCGAGCGTGACGATGTTGACCTCGGGCGTGTTGAGCTCGGCGAGCGCGCTGTACAGGGAGCTCGTCTTGCCGCTGCCGGTCGGGCCCGTGACCAGCACGAGTCCGTTGGGCTGATGGATCGCCGAGCGGAACGCGCGCGCCTGCTCCTCGTCCATCCCCAGCTCCTCGACCTTCTTGAGCTTCCCGCTGATGAGCAGGCGCATCGTGACCTTCTCGCCGTAGATCGACGGGAGCGTCGAGACGCGCACGTCCATCCCGGTCGACTCGTCGATCTCCTGGCGGAAGCGGCCGTCCTGCGGGACGCGGGTCTCGGTGATGTCGAGCTTCGAGAGGATCTTGATGCGCGCGACAAGGGAGGACTCGGCCTCCTTGGGGAGCGCGTGCGCGTCGTGGAGGACGCCGTCGATGCGGTAGCGCACGCGCACCTTGTCGCGCGCCGCCTCCACGTGGATGTCGCTGGCCTTGCGCGCGTAGCCCTCGCGGAGGATCGAGTCGACGGCCGAGATCGCGCTGGCCTCGTCGACGCCGCCGGTCGCGGGATCGGCCACCCGCAGCACGAAGTCCTCGACCGGGAGGTCCGCGGGCGCGGCCCCGCCGACGCCGAACAGGCGGTCGACGGCCTTGTCGAGCGAGGCGCGCGTCGTCAGCAGCGGGAGGACGGCGGCGCCCAGCTTGGTCCGCAGCTGGGCCAGGCTCTCCTCGTCGAGCGGGTCGATCATCGCGACGGTCACCGCGTCCTCGCCCTTGACGACCGGGACCGCGCACAACCGCCGGCAGTCGCCCTCGGTCAGCAGGCCGGACACGGTGCCGTCCGAGATGGCGTCGAGGCTCGTGAAGTACGGCACGCCGAGGCGCAGGCTGACGGTCTTCAGGAAGTCCTCGTCGCCGAGCAGGCCGATCGCCGCCAGCGCCGCGGGCAGGTCCTCGCCGGTCTGCGCGCAGCGCTCCAGCGCGCGCGCCAGGCCGCCCTTGTCGACGACGCCGGCGTCGAGCAGGATCGCCCCGAGCCGGGCGGCGTGGGAGACGACGGCGGCGCCGTTCTCGGTCATCGCCGGGCCTCCTGGGGCGCGCCGCCGCGGACGCGGCGGACGGCCTCGAGGAAGTCGAGCGGCCGCAGCAGCACCTCGGAGCGCTCCGCGCCCGCGCGCAGCGCGGACGCCTCGTCGTGGGCGATCACGAGCAGGCGGGCCGGCTTGGCCAGCCGCGCGCGGACCGCGCGCACGATCGCCGGCGCGTCGGCGCCCAGCGCGTCGAGGTCCAGGACGGCCGCGGCCGGGCCGCGCCGCGCCGCCAGCGCCGCGGCGTCGATGCCGTCCGCGCAGCGCTCCGTCTCGTAGCCGCACGGCTTGAGCAGGCTCTCGAACACGCGCGCGACGGTCGCGTCGGGGACGCAGACC
>JACQBB010000238.1 GCA_016194625.1 Elusimicrobiota bacterium
CAACTGCGCGCGCAGTTCCTGAAGGAAGCCCGCTTCGTCGGCAAGCTCACCCACCCGTACATCGTCCCCATCCACGACTGCGTGGACGACGCCGGCGAGCTGTACCTGGTCTTCGAGTTCGTGGAGGGCGAGACGCTGGCCCGGCGCCTGACGCGCGACGCGCGCCTGCCGCTCAAGGAAGCCAAGCGCGTGCTGGGCTACGTCGCGCAGGCCGTGGAGTACGCGCACGGCCAGCACGTGCTCCACCGCGACATCAAGCCGGGCAACATCATGCTCGGCGCCGACGGCATCGCGCGCGTGATGGACTTCGGCATCGCGCTGGAGTCCACGCGCACGGCGACCTCGGCGACCGGCGGCTTCCTGGACGCGTCCGGCACCTTGCGCTACATGCCCCCGGAACAGCACTTCGGCAAGTCGGTGCGCCAGTCCGACGTGTACGCGATGGGCGTGTGCCTGTACGAGACGGCGACCGGCCACCCGCCGTTCGCCGCGAGCGACGCCGAGGAACTGCTGGCGCTCAAGCGCGCGGCGCGCTTCCCGCCGCCGAGCGCGGTGATCCCGGGCCTGCCCACGGAGTTGGACCTGCTGGTGGCGGCGGCGCTGGCGCCGGACGCGGCCAAGCGCGTGTCCAGCGCGGCGGAGTTCCGGGACCTGCTCGAAGGCCTGCCGGGCTGAGCCCGGTCAGGACGGCTTCTTGCGGTGCTCGATGGCGGTCAGCGTCGAGTCGATCTTCGCCTTCAGGGCGTCGGGGTCGACGGGCTTGACCAGGTAGCCGACGGCGCCGAACAGGAGCGCGTCCTGCAGGGTGCCCGCGTCGGCCAGGCCGGAGACCATCACGATCGGGATGTCGGAGGTCTTGCGGTCGTTGCGCAGCTCGCGCGTGAAGCTGATGCCGTCCTGCTCGGGCATCATGATGTCCATCAGGATCAGGTCGGGCCGCAGCAGCGCGATCGACTCCTTGGCGGAGCGGGCGCTCTTGGCGATCTGGGGCTCGTAGCCGAGGAGCTTCAGCGTCGTCTCGTAGAACTCGCAGATCGAGGCGTCGTCGTCCACGGCGAGGATCCGTTTCTTGGCCATGGGCGGATTATAGCCCCCGATCCGACCAGCTGTCCAGGCTCAGCGGGTCGGGCTCCGCGGTGAAGACGACCCAGCACAGCGCGGCCAGCAGGGAGTCGAACAGGAACGCGTGGCCCGGCGTGAAGTGCATCGCCTCGCCGAAGCAGCCGCAGTTCGGGATCGGGATGCCGCGCGCGAGCACGGAGCCGATGGCGGCCAAGAACATCGTGGTCATCGCGCCGGCGGCGGCGCCGGCCATCCGCGCCTGCACGCCCAGGATCAGCGCCCAGCCGACGATGAGCTCGACCCACGGCAGGAGGCCGGCCATCGGCAGGGTCATGCTGGTCGGGAGGACGTCGTAGGCGCCGATGACGAGAGCGAACTCCTCGGCCGGGGCGGCGGCTTTCGACGCGCCGGCGTACACGAGCACGGCGCCGACGAACACGCGGGCGAACATCGCGAGCAGCGCGCGGGGCTTCATCGCTTCTTGAGCTCCTTGTCGATGAACAGCGTCCCCAGCTCGGCCAGCTGCTTGCCGCCGACGAAGCGGCGGCCGTTGACGAAGAAGGTCGGCGTAGAGCCGACCCAGGCGTCGTCGCCGTCCTTCATGTCGGCGGCCACCGCGGCCGTCGTCGCGGGGTCCTGGCGGCAGGCCTCGAACGCGGCCATGTCGAGCCCCAGCTCGTGGCCGTAGACGGTCAGGAGCTTGTCGGCGTTCGCGTTGGTCCACTCGTCCTGCTTGTCGTACAGGCGGTCGTGATACTCCCAGAACTTGCCTTGGCGGCCGGCGCACTCGGCCGCGGCGGCGCCGCTCTTGGCCCACTGGTGCATGCGCAGGGGGAAGTGCTTGAAGGTGAAGCGCACCTTGCCGTCGTAGAAGGAGAGCAGCTTCCTCAGCGGCTCCTCGGCGTAGCGGCAGGCCGGGCACTGGAAGTCGGAGAACTCGACGACCTTGATCGGGGCGGCGGCGTCGCCCTTCACGCGGAAGTCGGGCGCGGCGGGGGAGAAAGGCTTCTTCGTCCGTCCCGCCGCCACCGCGGAGACGACGGTCAGCGCCGTGACGAGGGCGTACGAGAGCAGGCGCCGCGAGAGCTTGTCGCGCATGGGCTTATCATAGCGAAAAGTGGGCGCGGGGCGCTCATCCTTTCGAGGCCGGCGCTACGAGTAATAGGCCCGCTCGCACTCGGGGCAGATGCCGTGGGTGAAATGGACGCCGTCCCGCTCGTGGAAATAGGACTCCACGGCGGTCCACTCCGCGCCCGAGCGGTCGTCGCGGGGGACGGAGCGGATCTTCTTGCAGTGCGAGCAGATCGGCAGGAAGGACTCGAGGCTCCGGATCCGCTCCCGCGCGGACTGCAGCCGGCGGAAGAAGTGGACCGCCCAGACGGCGAGGCCGGCGGTGACGGCGGCCGTGACGCCGCCCACGATCAGGTGCTCGTCGTCGAGATACGGGATCTCGGGGTGGAGGAGGAGGTCGACGAGGGCGTTGAGGTTCGCCATCAGGACGACGGCGCCCGCGCACGCGGCGGCCAGCGTCCTTCGCGACGCTCCGAGAGACGCCCGGCGGTCCGCGTCCTCCCTCATCCTTGAAGAGTCTAGCACGAGTCCGGAAAAAAGAGCCCCGCCGTCCGCGAGGACGGCGGGGCCGTTCTCGGATCGTCCTACTTGACGAGCTTGCGCGCGTCCGGCAGGCCGGCGCCCTGGCCGACGGCCGGGACGTTCGGGAGCTTCACGGACGCGGCGTTCATCCCCGCGCGGACCTGCTCGGGGGTGGCGCCCTTGTGCTTGGAGACGTAGAGCGCCGCGAGGCCCGCCGCGTGCGGCGTCGCCATCGAGGTGCCGGACATCGTCTCGTACCCGCCGTTCATCGACAGCGAGTACACGTCCACGCCCGGGGCGATGAAGTCCACTTCCGGCCCGCGGCTCGAGAAGTCCGCGAGCTGATCGTTCGAGTCGCCCGCGGCGATGCACAGCGCCTCGGGGTAGCCGCCCGGGAAGCCGACGGCGCCGCCCGAGTTGCCCGCCGCCGCGACCAGGGTCACGCCGGCCTTCGTCATCGCCTTCACCATGTCCGCGAGCGCCGGATTGCCCTGGCTCGCGCCGAGGGACATGCTCGCGACGTCCATGTGGTTGTCGACGGCCCACTGCATGCCGGCGATCACGTCGTCGAAGGTGCCCGAGCCGTTGGCGTCCAGGACCTTCACGCCGTACAGGTCGACCTTCGGCGCCACGCCGACGACGCCGATGTCGTTGTCCAGCGCGGCGATGTTGCCTCCGCAGTGCGTGCCGTGGCCGTGGTCGTCGTTGAAGTCCTCGTTCTTGGCGATGGCGTTCCAGCCGCCCTTGATGTTGCCCGCCAGGTCCGGGTGCGTCTTGTCGAGGCCGGTGTCGATGACGACCACCTTGACGCCCTCGCCGCGCGAGCGCGCCCAGGCCTCGGGCGCGTGCACCCGCTTGACGCCCCACTGCGCGGCCTGCGTGCCGGGAGCGTTCGTCGGCGGCGGTGCCGCGAGCTTGCGCTGGGCCGCGATCGGCGCGAGCAGCGCCTTCGCGTCGGGCAGCGCGAAGTCGACGCCGCGGGCGTCGGCCATCGTCAGCCAGTTGATCTTCGGGTCCGGATCGACGCGCGCGACCTCCTTCATCGCGGTCAGCTTGCCTTCGGCGGCGCTGATCGTGTTCGAGGGCGTCTCGATCACGACGGCGTTGATCAGCGGCAGCTCGCGGACGATCTGAGCCCCGGTCTGCTTCGCCAGCGACAAGCGCTGGGCCTGCGTGGTGCCCGCGTCGAAGACGACGATGCGGCGCGTGGCGTGCGACGGGACGGCGGACAGCATGAGGCCCAGGGCCAGGAGACCCCAAGCGCGTGCGGCTCGAACCATAACCACCTCCGGTCCGGCGTTCGCCGCGACCCCTCGCGGCGTGCGACGAATCCGGTATAACATATTTGCGGGACCACAAGTCCTATTTTGTGGCTAGGACCTTTGGTCCTTTTCGGGGGGTTACTTCGTGGTGGCGGTGAAGACGCCGTCCCAATCCGCGCCGGGAGGGTTCGCGCGGAAGTGGGCGATGCGCTCCTCGTAGAGCGCGTACAGCTTCTCGAGACGCCGGCCCGCGGCGAGCCCGCGCGCCGCGGCCAGCTTCGTCGAGGCCGCGTCCCAGTCCTGGCGGCGGTAGGCGTCCAGCATCGCCTCGTGCGCGGCCTCGAGCGCCTCGAACGTCTCGGTGCGCGCGTCCTCGGGCCCGCCGAGCAGGACGAAGATGTGGACGGGCTTGGTCTTGCCCTTCACCTTGATCAGGTCCAGCTCCAGCGTCGCGAACTCGGGCGCCTGCTCCCGCGTTCCGGGACCGATGACGACGTTGACGCCGTAGCTCTTCGACTGGCCCTCCAGGCGGGAGGCCAGGTTCACGTCGTCGCCCAGCACGGTGTAGTCCACGCGCAGGGTCGAGCCCATGTTGCCGACGACGCAGGGCCCGGTGTTCAGCCCGGTGCCGATGTGGATCTCGGGCAGGTCGCGCCCGGCCGCCTTCGCCTCGGCCTGCCACTGTTCGTTGAGCTCGGCCAGCTTCCGGTGCATCGCCAGGGCCGCGGTGCACGCCTTGCGCGCGTGGTCGGGAACGGCCATCGGCGCGTTCCAGAACGCCATGATGCAGTCGCCCATGTACTTGTCGATGGTGCCGTCGTGCGCCAGGATGATCTCGGTCATCGGCGTCAGGAAGCGGTTGATGAAGTCGGTCAGCCCGTGCGGGTCGAACTTCTCCGAGATCGTCGTGAAGCCGCGGATGTCGCAGAAGTGGAAGGTCATCTCGCGCGTCTCGCCGCCCAATTCGACCTTGCCCGGCGCCTTGGCCAGCTGCTCGACGACCTTCGGCGACAGGTAGCGGCCGAAGGTGTCGGTGATCTTCCGGCGGTCGCGCTCGCTGGCGACGTAGCCGGTGCCCGCGAAGGCGGCGTACACCGCGGCCAGCGAGGCGACGGGGAACACCGGGTCGATCAGCAGGCGCCACGACTCGTACGCGTGCCAGGCGGTCCACACGGCGGCCGCGACCATGCCCAGGCCGATCGGCCCGGACCACGCCGCGCCCAGGCGCGTGAGCAGGACCAGCAGGAGCAGGCAGGCGGCCACGGTGACGCCGACCTCGAGGCGGCCGGCGCGGCCCGGACGGCTCAGGTATTCCCCGCGGATCATCTGCTCGGCGAGGTTCGCGTGCACCTGCACGCCGTCCTCCGCCGGGTCCAGCGGGGTCGCGCGCAGGTCGCGCAGGCCCTGGGCGCTGGTGCCGACGAACACGATCGCGCCCTTCAGGCCGTCGATGCGAGCCTTGCGGTCGAGCACCTTCCACGCCGGCAGGGTGCGCGGGGCCCGCTCGGCGGTGTAGTACACCCAGAGGCGGCCGGCCCCGTCCGTCGGGACGACGAGGCCGCCGACCTTGATCTTGGTGATGCCCGTCGTCGCGTCGAGCCAGCGGCCGAGGCGCGTCGAGCCGTTGGTCCCGCCGAGCTTGACCATGAAGCCGCGGGCTCCCTGCGCGACGCGCAGCGCCTCGAGCGGGAGGGACGGGCGCAGGTCCTCGCCGAAGCGGAAGATCAGCGGCGCGCGGCGGATGATGCCGTCGTGCTCGGGGACGAAGCCGATGCTCCCGATGCCGGCGGCCGCGCTCTCCAGGATCGGGAGGTTGGTGGTCGCGCCGGGGAAGTCGCCCAGATGGTCGAGGGGGTTCTCCCCGGAGATGTCGTCGCCGCGGGTCTTGTAGCGCAGGGTCCCGTCCGCGGCGGCCTTCTCGCGCTGGACCGTGCCGGAGAACCCGAACGACGCCTTCTGCGCGGGGCGCCGCTTGTTGGGCTCCCCGGTCGGGGCGAAGCCCAGGACGACGCTCGACGCCTTCAGCCTCTCGGCCAGGCGCGCGTCGTGTCCGCGCAGGCGCAGGACGCGCGCCTTCACCTCCTTCATCCCGGGCTCGTCGGGCCACAGCGCGGCGACCTTCTCCGGCGACGTCCGGTCCGGCTCCGGGAACATCGCGTCGAAGGCGATCACGGCGGCGCCGCGCTCGGTGAGGCGCTCGATCAGCTCGGCGACCTGGGTCCGGGGCCACGGCCACTGGCCGATGCGCGTCAGCGACTCCTCGTCCACGTCGATCACCCGGACCCCGGCGTCCACGTACGGCCGCGGGGCCTTATTGAGGAAAGCGTCGAACGCGCGGTGCTGGATGCCCTCGACCCAGGGCCGCCCGGAGAGACGCAGCGCGGTCAGGCCGCCGAGGACGACGAGGGGGACGAGCCACCGCAGGCTGCGGTCGAGGCGGCGGGAGATGGAGGGCCTCATCGAGGGCATGGTAGAATATTTCGCCCACGATGAAGACCCTCCTGCTCGCCGTGCTGTTGACGGCTCCAGCGTCGGCGCAGAACGTCGACCGCGAGAGCCAGGACCCGGGACAGCCGCTGCGGACCGAGGCGCGCGCCGACGCCGCGGCCGAGGACGCCCGCCGCAAGAAGGAGCTCTCCTCCGAGCCGATCACCTTCGAGCGCATCCTGGGCTCCCCGGACGACGTGGCCCTCAACGAGCGTTACGCGCTGCAGCAGGTCGCGGCGGGCGACCTGCGCGGGGCCGCGACGACGCTGGAGCGCGTGCTGCTCGTGGACCCGACCCGATACCGCACGCGCCTGCTCTACGGGGTCGTCCTGGTCCGCCTCGACGACGCGGCCGACGCGGCCCGCGAGCTCGACCTGGTCCTGGCCGTCCCCGACGTCCCGCGCGAGGTCCGCGAGGAGGCCGAGCAGTACCGCCGGATCGTCCGCGCGCGCCGGCGCGACTCCCACTTCGACGCCCGGGTCACCGTCGGCGTCGGCTTCGACGACGACCGCAACGCCGCGCCGGACGGCGACGTGCGCCTCGTCGCCGGGGTGCCGTTCACCCTCGACGAGGGCTCGCGCCGCCGCTCCGACCTGAACGTGCAGACGATCGGCTCGCTCGGCGGCTCGTACGACTTCGGCGGGCCGCGCGGGCACACCGCGTTCGCGCGCGTCACCTATTACCGCGCCGACCAGCGCCTCGTCCACCTGCTCGACCTGCAGGCCGTCTCGCCGAAGGTCGGGGCGACGCTGCGCACCCCGTGGGCCGAGGTGACGCCGTCGTTCTCGTTCACGCACCTGACGCTCGACGGGCACACCTATCTGCGCAGCCGCGACTCCGACCTGCGCGTCGCCCGGCGCTGGTCTCGCGCCTGGGAGACCTGGTTCGAGTTCACGCACTCCTACCAGGATTTCGTGAACGGGCCGCGCGTGACGACGGCCGAGCACCGGACCGGCGACCAGTTGGACTGGCAGGCGGGCGCCTCGTGGGCGCCGGACCCGCGCGACCGCCTCTCGCTGACGCTGCTGCACCGCCGCAAGTTCGCGCAGGACGTCCGCGATTCCGCGTACCGCCGCGAGTCGCTCGGGGTCGAGTGGCTGCGCCTGCTCGGCAAGGCGCGCTTCCTCGTCGTCACCGCGACGCGCCAGTTCGACCGCTACGAGCTCCCCGACGACACCGTGCTGCCCGGCGCCGGCCGCAGCGACGACGCGTTCGTCTGGCAGGTCCTGTACGGTCAGCCGCTGGACGCGTTCTGGCGCCCGCTGCGCGACTTCGTGGGCACGGTCGGCTTCGAGCGCTTCTACCAGTGGTCGAACGTCCCGAACTACACCTACTCCAACGACAAGGCCACGCTGCTGGTCACCTATAAATGGGGCATCTGAAGATGAGAGCGATCCTCGCGTCGTCCGTCGTCCTCCTCGCCGCCGCGGCTTCCGCGGCCGTCCCGACCGCGCCGGCCGGACTGACCGGCATCGGCGTCGCCGCCGCCGTCCGCGGCGCGGTCAGCGCGACGGCTCCGGGCGCGGTCGCCGGCCGCGTGATCGGCAGCGGCAGGCCCGTCTATCTCAACGACCACGTGACGACGGGTCCCGGCGCGCGACTGCAGATCCTGCTGCTCGACGAGACCACCTTCACGATCGGTCCCGACGCGGACATGGTCCTCGACGAGTTCGTCTACGACCCCGCCACGGGCGGCGGCCGCGTCACCGCGGAGATCTCGCGCGGCGCGTTCCGCTTCGTCACCGGCAAGGTCGCGCGCAACCGTCCGGCGGACATGAAGGTGAAGCTGCCGGTGGGCACCATCGGCATCCGCGGCACCATCGTCGACGGCTACACGGACGGGCGCGAGGCGAAGGTCGTCCTCGGCGGTCCCGGGCCGGAGAACAACGCGCACGAGCGCCCGGGCGGCATCACGGTCACGAACGCAGCGGGCTCGACCTCGATCGACCGGAGCGGCTACGGCACCGTCATCGGCCCCGGCGGCGCGCCGTCGGAGGGCTTCCGCTTCACGCCCGACCAGATGGCCGACCTTCACGGGCGCCTGTTCGGCGGCGAGGCGGGCGGGGCCGCGAAGGCGGGCGTCGGGGCCGAGGTGGCGGGCGGGAGCGGCTCGGCGACGAAGGACTCGGGCCAGGGCGCCGCGGCCGGCGGCGTCAACTACCAGGGGGCCGCGGGAGACCTCGTCGCCGCGAACGGCGACGCGTCCTCGTTCGCCGCGCAGTCCCGGAACGCGGGCACCGGCAGCGACGTCGCGGTGTGGGACCAGCTCCTGGCGGTGCCCAGCGGCACCGGGGAGTTAAACTTCAACGGCTCGTACTCCGGCTGCCAGTCCTGCTCGACGACGCCGACCGCCGCGGCGGGGACCTTCAGCGTGGTGATCCCGATCGACTTCGGCGCCCAGTCGTTCGCCGGGATGGTGTCGGGCCGCCAGGCCTCGCTGACGCTGAGCGGCGACATCACGGACACGATCCAGTGGAACGCCGTCAGCTTCCTGACGGCGGCGGCCGCCTCCGGCGGGACCGGGACGCCGGCGAAGTACGCGTTCTCCGCGGCCGACCAGGGCTTCAGCCAGAACGGCGGCACCGCGGCGGGGACGACGGTCTCGTTCCGCAACGCGGACGGCGCGGCCGCCGGAGCGGCGACGATCGGGGTCGTCTACGCCAGCTCGTCGCTCGACGCGAAGGTGACCGGCTCGGTCTCCGGCGCGAGGACCGCCATCCCGCCGCTCTAGAACAGCGACAGGAAGCGGTCCTCGTACTCCTCGAACAGGCCGTACTCCTTGAGCTTGCGGCCCAGTTCGTCGCGCAGCGCGCGGTCGGCGCGGGCGCGGGACAGCAGGTCCTCGACCTCGCGGCGGCGGCGGTCGCCCTCGCCGCGGTCGGGGGAGAACATGCCGCGGCGCTCCAGGTCCTGCACGTGGCCGGGGAAGGAGCGCGCGGCCTCGTCCAGCGTGAACTTCATCAGCGCCAGCGACCAGGCGCCGTCGGGGCACGCGATCACCGCTTGGTCCTCGACGCCGCGCGCGTCGAAGTCGGCGAGCATGCGCTCGGCGACCAGCGGCGGCTTCTCGGCGAGCACGCGCGCGGCCTGCCCCTGGTTGCGGAAGTTGTACTCGAGCGCGCGCAGCAGGTCGCGGTAGGCGGTCGAGGCCCAGCGCGCGAACTCCGCCGCGTCGTCGCCGAAGCCCTCGAAGCGCTCCTTGAACGCGTCGGGCGTCAGGATCGCCGGGCGCGCGGAGACGACGGCGCCCTCGCGCAGGCGCGTGCGGTCCTCCAGGCCGTCGGCGGCCGAGATCAGGTGGTACTCGATGCGCGTCGAGCCGAAGGTGGCGAGGCGCCGCTTCGGCGCGCGCAGGACGCGCGTGGCCGACAGCAGGGTCTCGATGGGGTCGCGGGGTCCGTCCGCCATGTCCTCATCGTAGCATTCGGCCGCGCGGGCGGGGAGGGGAGCCGGAGGGCCTATTATTCTTCTGGGCCCTTGTGGTAATATCTGTAGGACTTAAGTCCCATCATCCCGCACCGCCGAGGTGACCTCACCGATGAGAACGCCGATCATCGCCGCGCTGCTCCTGGCCGCGGCCGCCGTCTCCGCCCACGCCGTGACCGACGCGTCCTTCGACGCGGGCGTCGACGTCTCCGCCCTCGCCGCGCGGGCCAAGGACGCCGCGAAGAAGGACGACGCGGCCGTGAAGGCCTCCTACATCGGCGGCTCGCGCTACGACACGGACTGCGTGCGCTTCACCTTCTCCGCGACCGACGCTCCCGTCACCGACCGCGTCTGGCTGCGCAGCCAGGAGTGGGTCACCGAGTGCCAGCCCGTCGGCGACCCGCGCCGCGGCGGCGGCCAGCAGTGCTGGGACCGCCCCGGCTTCAGCTACAGCGAGGCCGTGCGCATCACCCTGCGCGACCGCCAGCCCCTGCTGCCCTGGGAGCACGACAGCTTCCGCGTCTGCCTGCAGGGGCCGTGGGTCTACACGGACGCGCTCGAGACCGCGTACGACTACACGCTGGTCAGCAACGGCGCCGACGGCGGCGACATCGTCCTGGCCGCCGGCCGCAAGATCCCGCAGTCCCCGGACCCGGGCGGCATCTCCGGGACGCTGACCGCCCAGCTCAAGATGACCTTCGCCGACAAGTGGGCGTCCTACTACGCCGGCGAGAAGGTCGTGCTGAAGATCGAGCTGAAGAAGGTCGTGAAGTTCTGGCCCGACGCGACCGTGCTGACGAAGGACGTCGAGCTCCCCGCCGCCGCGGCGTACGCGGCGGACCTGAACGCGTTCGTCGCCGAGATGGCGTCGAAGCCCGAGGCCGGCAAGCAGTACTACGCGAAGTACTCGTTCAAGCGCGTGGGCTCCGTGTCGCGCGACTCGTGGACCAAGGCGCAGGAGACCGGCAGGGTCTCGTACGCGCCCGCCGCGCTCGCCTTCGCGAGATAGGACTTTCGGACCGCCGATCGAGCCCCGCCGGGCGGCCCCCGGCGGGGCTCCTCTTTTCCCTCCGACGGAGGGGTTGACCTGAATCAACCGATTCGGTTGACGAAAGTCCTAAAGTGACTATAGGCCCAATGGGTACAGTGGGGTCATGAACAAGCTCCTCCTCGCCCTCGCCGCCGCGACCCTCGCCGTCTCCGCCTCGGCCCAGACCGAATCCCTCTCCCTCCAGGCGCGCTCCTTCGAGGCGAACGCCGAGGAGCTCGTCTCCCGCGTGACGCCGCAGGACGTGTTCGCCGGCGTCGGCGAGTGCGGCAACCTCGACATCAAGACCATCCGCGCGTGGACCCTCGAGGAGGCCGTCG
>JACQBB010000239.1 GCA_016194625.1 Elusimicrobiota bacterium
AGCGCGGCCGGACGCAGCCAGAGGGGCGTCGCCGCGGCCGCCGTCTCCGCGCGGGCCGCCGCCTGCGCGGCGGCCTTCGGGTCGTCGCGCCGCGCGCGCGCCAAGGCGGCCCACGCGTCGAGGTCGGCCGGGGCATCGGCCAGCGCGGCCTCGGCTTCGCGGCGCGCCCCGGCGGCGTCGCCCAGGTCGAGGCGGATCTCGGCGGCGAGCCGCCGCGCGGAGGCGCGCCGGCGCGGGTCCGCGGCGCGCCTCGCGGACGCCTCGGCGGACGCCAGCGCCTCGTCGGGGCGGTCGCGCGCGGCGCGCGCCAGCCAGTACGAGGCTTCCGCGTCGCCCGGGACCTCGGCGAGCGCGCGCTTCAGCGACGCCTCGGCGCCGGCCGCGTCCCCGGCGGCCAGTCTCAGGCGCGCCAGCGCGACGAGGGAGCTCGCCCGCCGCGCGGGGGGCAGGCCTTCGCGCTCGGCGCAGGCTTCGGCGGCCGGGAGCAGGGCGCGGAAGCGGCCGGCCAGCGCGTCCTCGGACCCGAGCAATCCCGGCGGGTCGTCGCAGGAGGGCGCGGGCGCCGGCTCCGCGGCGCGGGCCGTCAGACAAAAGAGGAGCGCCGCCGGAGCGAGCATGCGGCGCGCTCCGACGGCGCTCATCGTGCCGGCGGCCGGCCTCAGCGGCTGGCCAGCCCGCCGGTCTTCGGCAGGGCGCCGTCCGGCGCCTGGCGCACGGAGTCGAGGAAGGCCTTGCCGAGCAGCCCGTCGATGGAGCCGCGGTAGGCCGGCTCGACGGCGCGCACGAACTCCGCGCGCGCCGCGGCCGAGAGGTAGGTCGGCGTGACGCCCTTGCCGACCATCTCGCGCCGGGCGGCCTCGTTGAGCTCGATGGTCTTGGCGCGCTCGACGCGGCCGGCCTCCTGGGAGGCCTTGAGCAGCAGGGCGCGGTACTCGGCGGGCAGGCCGTCGAAGAACTTCTTGTTGGCGTAGGTGACGCTGGCCAGATAGGTCGATCCGGGCAGGTTGAAGTACTTGAAGCCCGCGTTCAGCGAGGCGCGCTCGAAGTTGCGCCAGGTGATCACGACGGCGTCGAGGGAGCCGGCGCGCTTCATCGCGAGGATCTTGTCGAGGTCGTGGCGGACGGCCACCGGCGTCGCGCCGAGGGACTTCAGCCAGGCGGCGTCGACCTCGTCGCCGAACACGCCGACCTTCAGGCCCTTCAGGTCCGCGGGGGAGCGGATCTCGCGGTCGGCCGCGACGCCGTTGGCGCCGCCGCTGTAGGTGAAGGACAGGCCGATCATGCCGCGCTTCTCGAAGGAGGCGAGCATGCCCGCGCCGACGGGGCCTTCGATCGCTCCCTCGACGTGCTTGTAGTCGCGGAACAGGTACGGGGCGCCGAACGCGTACAGACGCGGGTCGACGGAGCCGACCACGTCGGTGAACGAGTGGCCCATCTCGATCTCCCCTTTCTCGACCTTCGCGGCGATCTCGGGCGAGGACACGCCCTGGGTCGCGCCGCCGGCCGCCTCGTCGCTGGCCGCGGGGACGATCTCGACGGCGATGTCGCCGCGGCTGGCGGTCTCCACGGTCCGCTTGAAGTCCTTGGCCGCCTCCTCGAAGTAGTCGAGGTTCTTGTGGCCGAGGAACCAGCGCACCTTGTACTTGGCCGCGTGCGCCGGGACGGCGGCGCCGGCGAGCAGGACGGCGAGACCGGCGAGGACGGCGAGACCGCGCGTTTTCATGACCCCTCCGAAAAATCGAAGACCGTGTTCGAATGTATAGCAGGTCTCTCCCGCTATTTCAAGACATGATTTGTCCTTTATTCCGCTGGGAAAAACGAGGAGCCGGGCCCCCTCGGGGGCCCGGCTCCGGTGCGGTCCGCGGCGGCGGTCAGCGGCTCTTGGCGAGCGCCTTCTTCTTGGCCGCGGGCTTCGGGGCGGGCGCGGAGGAGACGGCGCCCTTCACGGGGTCGTAGTAGTCGAGGCCGGAGTGGTCGAGGACTTCCTCGCCCATCAGGATGCGCAGCGTGTTCTTCAGCTTCAGGTGCTGGATGAAGATGTCGTGCTCGGGCTTCAGGTCCTCGCGGCACTGCGGGGACTTGAAGTAGAACGACAGCCACTCCTGGATGCCCTTGAGGCCCGCGCGCTTGGCCAGGTCCAGGAACAGGACCAGGTCGAGCACGATCGGCGCCGCCAGGATCGAGTCGCGGCACAGGAAGTTGACCTTGATCTGCATCGGCATGTCCATCCAGCCGCGGATGTCGATGTTGTCCCAGCCTTCCTTCGCGTCGCCGCGGGGAGGATAGTAGTCGATGCGGACCTTGTGGTGGTACTTGCCGTAAAGGTCGGGGTAGCGCTCCGGTTCCAGGATGGTGTCGAGCACGGACATCTTGCTCTTCTCCTTGGTCTTGAACGAGCCCGGGTCGTCGAGCACCTCGCCGTCGCGGTTGCCGAGGATGTTCGTCGAGTACCAGCCGGTCAGCGCCAGCATGCGCGCCTTGAACATCGGCGCGAGCGTGGTCTTCATCAGCGTCTGGCCGGTCTTGAAGTCCTTGCCGCAGATCGGCGACTGGGTCTGCTCGGCGAGCTCGACGAGCGCCGGGACGTCGCCCGACAGGTTCGGCGCGCCGTTGCCGTAGGCGATGCCCGACTTGATCGCGGCGTACGCGTAGATCATCGACGGCGGGATCGCCGGGTCGCTGTCCTTCAGGCCCTGCTCGAAGGCCTCGATGTCGTCGTGGCAGGGGGCGTGCTCGGGCAGGATCTCGGTGGAGCCGCACCACAGCATCACGACGCGGTCGCAGCCGTTCTTCTTCTTGAAGGCCTCGATGTCCGCCATCACCTGCTGGGCCAGGTCCATCTTGGACTTGCCCTTCTTGGCGTGCGTGGGCTTCAGGTTCTTGATGTAGCTCGGGTCGGTGACGGCCGGCATCGGCTTGATCGCCGCGAGCTCCTTCTGGACCGGCGCGAGCTGATCGGGGCGCAGCACCTCGGCCTTCATCGCCGCGGTGTACACGTCGTCGGGGAAGAGGTCCCAGCCGCCGAACACGAGCTGATCGAGCGTGGCGAGGGGGACGAAGTCCTTGATCAGCGGCGAGCGGTTCTCGTAGCGCTTGCCGAGGCGGATGGTCTGGAGCTGGGTCAGGGAACCCACGGGCTTGCCCAGGCCCTTCTTGGC
>JACQBB010000260.1 GCA_016194625.1 Elusimicrobiota bacterium
AGCTCCCGCGCGGCGGCCAGCTGGGCCGCCTCACCCCGTTCTCCCGGCCCAGTTCCGCCGGGCCCGCCGCGCTCAAGCCCGTCGTCAACCGGCCCGCGCTCCAGCTTCCGCCGCCGCCGCCGACCCCGCGCTCCTCGCCCCTCGCGACGCCGCGCGGCGCCGCCGTCGGCCCGCGCGCCTTGGGAGCCGGCCCCGTCGCCGCGCCGCCGTCCCGCCCGGCCAACCTGCCGCCGTCGCGCCCGGCCAACCTGCCGCCGTCGGTCCCCCACGGCCCCGGCGCGCTGAAACCGCCGACCACGCTCCCGGCGCCGCCCAACCGCTGCGCGTCGCACCCTTGCCCTCCGGGCCAGACCGCCGTCGCGGTCAACAGCGCCGCGGCCGCCGGAGGGGGAGGCAACAACAACACGCCTCCCGGGCCTCCGCCGAACACGGGCGCTCCCGGCGCGCCCCCGGAGACCAAGAAGAAGAACGCTCGTGATTCGGACGCGGCGATCGAAACCGGTCTCCAGGTCGAGGCGGCCGACGCCGCCTCTCCGTTCGAGAGTTCCGACCTTCAGGAGCAGGCGTCCAACTTCGAGGACGCCGACGGATGCAAGTGCATTCCCTCGGGCAAGTCGCCGAAAGGCGGCGGCAAGGGCGACAAGAATTTCTCCAAGGAGAACGGCGGCAAGGAGAACGGAGAGTCCACCGGCAGGACCGAACCGAAGAACCTCAATGAAAAACTCGCCATGGAGCAGGCGAAAGCGGACCCGTCGAAAGGCCAGAAGCTGCCGATCAACCTCAACGACCCGCGTTGGCCGTCGAAAGACGGGTGGGTGAAGATGTCGATGATCGTCAACGGCATCGAGGTCCACTACAACATGAACACCGTGACGGGCGCCACCGCCGATTTCAAATTCAAGTGACGGGAGAACCATGAAAGTCCGCTGCATCGCGAACACGGGCAAGAACCTCTCCGAGAACAACCTGCGCCGGGGGTTCTCCCGGAACTCCGAATTCCCGTTGACCGTGGGCCAGGAATACCCGGTCTACGGGATGTGCGTCTTCGAGGGCGCCCTGAGCTTCCTCGTCTTCGACGACAGCAGGCGTCCCAATTGGGCTCCTGTCGAGATCTTCACGGTCGTCGACGGCCGCGTGCCTTCCGATTGGTCCTTCACGTCCTGGGACTCGACCTTGTCCGGCGTGTGGGGATACAAGGAACTGGTCTCGAGCCGGGAATATTTCGACCGGCTCGCCGAACATTCCGAACCCGCCATCCTGGATTTCCACCGACAACGCGAGAGGATCGACCGCGCGGCGAAGGACGCGGAAGACTGACTCGCCGCGTCCGACAGGCACGATGAACCAGGAACTCTGGACGGCCGTCGATTCGCACATCGCCGCGCGCCTCGCGCCGCACGACGCGGCGCTGGAGGCGGCGCTGAAGGACAGCGCCGACGCGGGCTTGCCCGCGATCTCGGTCTCGGCCGCGCAGGGGAAGCTGCTGCAGATCCTGGCGGCGACGGTCTCCGCCGAGCGCATACTCGAGATCGGCACGCTCGGCGGCTACAGCACGATCTGGATGGCCCGGGCATTGCCCGCCGGCGGCCGCCTCGTCACGCTGGAGTACGAGCCCAAGCACGCGGCGGTCGCGACCAAGAACATCGCCCGCGCGGGGCTGGCGGAACGCGTCGAGGTGCGCGTGGGCAAGGCGCTCGACCTGCTGCCCGCGGTGCGGGGCCCGTTCGACCTGGTCTTCATCGACGCCGACAAGGCGAGCATCCCGGACTATTTCGCCTGGGCGCTCAAGCTGACGCGCAAGGGCGCGCTGATCGTCGTGGACAACGTGGTGCGCGGGGGAAGGATCGTGGAAGAGAAGCACCCCGACCCCAACGTGCAGGGCGTGCGGCGCTTCCTCGACATCCTCAAGGACGAGAAGCGCGTGCAGGCGACCGCGATCCAGACGGTGGGGACGAAGGGCTACGACGGTTTCGCGCTGGCGCTGGTCGTCGGCTGATCCCAACCCCTTCGATCGTCGGATGAGTTCGCGCCGCGAGAGCGGCTTAGGCACGCGCCTGCGCCGGCAGAGTCAGTTTCTTGCCGTGGACGGCCGGGAGGGGGTCTCCGCTGCGCAGCTTGAGGACGATCCAATCTTCCAGGACCTCTTTCAGGACGACGCGGCACTTCTTCGCCGTGGCCGCGCTGGCCCAGACCCCGGGGAACCCGGGGACCTCGCCGAAGCAGGTCTTGTCCTCCAAGATCTTGAAGCGCGCGCTGGCCAAGGCGGCGTCGATGTAAGGCGAGAGGCCCATGCCCCGGCCGAGCGAATTCAAGCGCCGGGGGAACGTCGTGCAGTCCATTCTTCATGCCTTCTATACGATTACAAGGGAAAAAAAGTTCCCCAAAAACGCTAGAATCCCTCCGGTGAGCGCGAAGCCCTACCTGTCGGCCCTGATCCCCGTCTATAACGAGGAAGAGAACCTCGAGGCCCTCGGCGTCGAGGTGTCCGCGGCGCTGGACGCGCTGCACAAGCCCTACGAGGTCATCCTCGTCGACGACGGCTCCAAGGATCGGTCGTGGGAGTTGATCCAGAAGCTGGTGAAGACCCACAAGGGCTTCAAGGGCGTGCGCCTGGGCCGCAACGCCGGGCAGACCGCGGCCATGCTGGCCGGCATCCACCACGCCGAGGGCGAGCTGATCGTCAGCCTGGACGCGGACATGCAGAACGACGCCCGCGACGTCCCCAAGCTGCTCGCCAAGATGGACGAGGGCTTCGACGTGGTCTCCGGCTGGCGCAAGGACCGCCAGGACCGCTTCCTGGACCGCAAGCTCCCGTCGATGATCGCCAACGCCTTCATCTCCCGCGTCACCGGCGTGCGCCTGCACGACTACGGCTGCACGCTCAAGCTCTACAAGGCGCAGTACCTCAAGCCCCTGCGCCTCTACGGCGAGATGCACCGCTTCGTGCCCGCCTTCGCGGGCTTCTTGGGCGCGCGCATCGCCGAGGTCCCGGTCAACCACCGCGCCCGCACCGCCGGCGTGTCCAAGTACGGCATCAGCCGCACCTTCAAAGTCCTGCTCGACCTGATGACGGTGAAGTTCATGGACTCCTACCTGGGCAAGCCCATCTACCTGTTCGGCGGCGGGGGAGTGCTCATGGGCATCCTCGGCGTCATCTTCAGCGCCGACACCCTCTACAAGAAGTTCTACCTGGGCATCTTCGTGAAGGACCAGCCTTTGTTCCAGGTCGCCATCTTCTGCCTGCTCATCGGCTTCCAGATGGTCCTCATCGGCCTGCTCGCCGAGATCCTGGTGCGCATCTACTTCGACCTGAAGGACATGCGCCCGTACTTCGTCCGCGAGACCGCGGGACTGTAGCGCCGGGCCGCCCGGCCTGGCAGGAACGATGCTGGTATAAGCCGAAGGCCGTTTGTTATCCTTTTTTCGGAGCGGTCGACATCTCGCAAGGTTGAGGGACACCACATGAGCGGCATCGCCGAGAGTCTTGGGATGGTCGGGCTGGACAAGGAGACGCGCCAGATGGTCATCGAGACCATCCGCGAATACGGCAAGAAGAACCTCCCTCACTCCAAGCTCATCGAGTTCGACAAGGCCAACGAGTTCCCGCACAAGGAGATGAAGGACCTGTACGACCCCGACCAGGTGGCGTGCAACCTCATCATGATCCCGACCAAGTACGGCGGACTGGGCGGCAACTCCTACGACATCTACCGCGCCTGCGAGGAGCTCGCGCGCATCGACCTGGGCGTGTGCACGTCGGTGTTCGCGACCTTCCTGGGCATGGACCCGATCATGGTCGGCGGCACCGAGGCGCAGAAGGAGAAGTGGATCAAGAAGATCGCGACCGACGCCTGCTACGTGGCCTACGGCGCCACCGAGGCCGCGGCCGGCTCCGACCTGCTCCACCTGAAGACGAAGGCCGAGCGCGTGATGGAAGGCGACAAGATCGTCGGCTACAAGCTCAACGGCGGCAAGATGTGGATCACCAACGGCGGCGTCGCCGGCATCTACACGATCCTGGCGCGCGCGCCGAAGGGCGTGTCGTGGTTCGTCGTGGAGAAGGGGACCAAGGGCCTGTCCAGCGACAAGCACGAGGACAAGCACGGCATCCGCCTGAGCGACACCACGCCGGTCAACATGATGGACGTGTACGTGCCGGCCGAGAACCTCATCGGAGAGGTGGAAGGCAAGGGCCTGCGCCAGGCGCAGGCGGTGTTCGGCTACACCCGCCTGATGGTCGCGGCGATGGCGCTGGGCGCCGGCGAGAAGGCCGTCGAGTACGCGGTGCGCTACAGCCAGCAGCGCAAGGTCGGCGGCCAGCCGCTGAGCACCAAGCAGGGCATGACGCACAAGCTCATCGTCCCGTTCGCCGCCCGGCTCGAGGCCGCCCGCGCCTACGTCGAGGAGGTCGCCCACCGCATCGACGGAGGGGAGGAAGGCCTGCAGACCGAGGGCGCCATCGCCAAGATGATCGCCTCGGAGACCGGCGACGCCGCGTGCAACTGCGCGATCCAGGCCTACGGCGGCAACGGCTACGTGCGCGAGTTCCCCGTCGAGAAGCTCAAGCGCGACATCAAGATCACCTGCATCTACGAGGGCACGACCGAGATCCTCCAGCTCACGACCTTCCGCGAGCGCTGGCAGTCCAACATCAACGCCGAGGGCAAGTACTACGACGCGATCGCCGGCGAGATGGACAAGCTGCACGCCTCGGGGCCCGACGTGGGCGCCGACGCCGCGGCGACCGCCCTGCGCGCGCTGTCGGCCGTGCTGAAGGCCTGCTACGACCAGAAGCTCACGAGCAACCAGATCGCCCACGTCAAGCTGGGCGAGATGATGGCGATGGCCGAGACCGCGGCGTCGTTCTGCCGCGCCGCGGCCAAGCCGGAGCTGCCCGAGTCCGTCGCCTTCAGCCTGGACGCGTGGCGCGCGATGAGCCGCGTCCACGCGGGGAACACCGCGGCGATGATCGCGAGCGAAGGCCTGGCCCTGGTGGCCGGGACCGGAGACGCGTCGGCGCTGAACCTGGACTTCAAGGCCGTGGCCGCCGCCAACGCCGGCGTCGTCGCCGACATGGACAAGGTCATGGAGAACCTCGTCGCGACCTTCAAGGAAGAGGAGATCGCGGGCTGACGCGCTAGGCCGCGACCGCTCGCGCGGGAGACAGCGCCGGCCGGACGGCGTCGAAGCCGACCAGCCGGCGCTTCTCTTCGTCCCAGAGCGCCAGGCGGATGCACTTGAGGCTGGTCCACAGGGTCAGCGTCTTGACCTTGTGGAACTCGGGGTTCTCCTTCATCGCCCGAGGCAGGTTGTAGTTCGGGATGCGGCTGTTGAGGTGGTGGATGTGGTGGAAGCCGATGTTGCCGGTGACCCACTGCAGGACCGCCGGGAGCTGATAGTACGAGCTGCCCTCCAGCGCGCCCTTCACGAAGTCCCACTCCTCCTCGCGCGCCCAATAAGTGCCTTCGAATTGATGCTGCACGTAGAAGAACCACACGCCCGCCGTGGCGGCCAGCATGCACACCGGCAGCTGGACCTTCAGGAACGGCCACAGCCCGACCGTGTAGGAGGCGGTCGCCAGGATCGACGCCAGCACCAGGTCGTTGAGCAGGATGCTCAGGCGCTCCTGCTTCCACTCGGGGGGGATGATGACCGGGATGCGGTGGTTCACCACGAAGTGCACCGACGGCCCGATGAAGAACAGCACCGGCACCGAGCGGTAGAGGCGGTACTTGAGCCTGCCCCAGCGCGACAGCGCCGCGTACTCGCTCACCGTCAGCGTCTCGATGTCGCCGAAGCCGCGGCGCGACAGGTTGCCCGAGGTCGCGTGGTGCATCGCGTGCGTCTCCTTCCAGTAGCTGTACGGCGTCAGCGTCAGCACGCCCAGCACCGCGCCCAGCCAGTCGTTGGCGCGGCCCGACTTGAAGAAGGCGCCGTGGCCGCAGTCGTGCTGGATGATGAACAGGCGCATCAGCAGGGCGGCGGCCGGCAGGGCCAGCGCGAACGCGACCCAGCCGTGGCCGAAGTGGTCGGAGGCGTGCATCAGCACGGTGAGGACGGCGAAAGGGACCGCGGTGTTGGCGAGCTGCCACAGGCTGCGGTGGAGCTCGGGCTCCTTGTATTTGGCGAGCAGGGCGTTCAGCGTCTTGAGGTCGTTCATGCCCCCTAAGGATGCGCGGAACCCCCGCGGAAATCAAGGGAAAAGGATTACGAATCCGCCATCCGCCTCCGACGGCGGCGCGCGCGCTCCGGACCGCAGTTTGGTACGATGAGAGCATGAAGGAACCGCTCCGCTTCCCGCTGTCCGAGGTCAAGGAGAACGGCGAGCTGACCGTGAAGGTCTCCGTGCCCAACGACCTGTTCCCCGACGCGCTGTCCGAGGGGGCGCTCGTCGGCCCCGTCGTCGTCGAGGGGACGATCCGGGCGGTCGAGGACGACGCGGTGTTCGAGGGCTCGGCGCGCGGGAGCTGGAAGTTCGAGTGCACGCGCTGCCTGACGCCCGTCGAGGGGACCTGGGCCGAGGCGTGCGACCAGACCGCGCCGCTCGCCTCCGGCTCGATGGACCTGACCGAGGAGGTGCGCCAGTCGATCGGGCTGGCGCAGCCGATGAAGATGTTCTGCAAGCCGGACTGCAAAGGACTTTGCCCGACCTGCCGCGCCGACCTCAACCGCAAGGACTGCGGGCACCCGCCGCCGGTCGCCGAGGAGCCGCGCACGATGAAGCCGCGATTGACCCCTCGTCCCAAGAAAGGCTAGAATCCCGTCTCAGCCGATAAATAGAGGAAGACCATGCCCAACCCCAAACGCAAGCACACCCGTTCCCGCCGCGACAGCCGCCGCTCCGCCAACTGGAAGCTCGACGCGGTCCCGATGAGCAAGGACTCCGAGGGCCGCTGGCACCGCCCGCACACGATCAGCCCCGAGGGCTTCTACAAGGGCGTCCTCGTGCGCCCGCCCAAGACGAAGAAGAAGGGCGGCGAAGGCGAGCAGAAGTAACACCCTCTCACAACCCAGAAATCACCTCTCGGTGAGGATAGCGCTCGACGCCGTCGGCGGCGACCACGGACTGACCCCGAACATCGACGGGGCGGTCCAGGCGGTCAACGCCTTCGGCGTCGAGCTCGTTCTGGTGGGACCCGAGGCCGCCGTCCGCGCCGAGCTGTCCAAGCGCGGCATCTCGGAGAACGACGCGCGCTACCGCGTCGTCGACGCCCCCGACCTGGTCGGGATGGACGAGGAGCCCGCGGCCGCGTGCCGCGCCAAGCCGCGCGCGTCGGTGATGGTGTGCGCCGAGCTGGTCAAGCGGGGCGAGGCCGCCGGCTTCATCTCCGCCGGGCACTCGGGCGCGACGATGGTCGCCGCGCTGTGGCACCTGAAGCGCATCCCCGGCGTGCTGCGCCCCGCGATCGCCGCGCCGATCCCGACCGCGAAGGGCGTGACGCTCCTGCTCGACGCCGGCGCCAACACCGAGTGCAAGCCCTGGCACTTGGTCCAGTTCGCCACGATGGGCACCATCCTGGTCCGCCACCTGTACGGGATCGCGGAGCCGAGCGTCGGCATCCTCAGCAACGGCGAGGAGGACGGCAAGGGCAACGACCTGGTCAAGGAGACCTTCCCGCACCTGAAGACCGCCGGGCTGAACTTCAAGGGCGCCGTCGAGGGACGCGACGTCCCGATGGGCAAGGTGGACGTGGTCGTCTGCGACGGCTTCGTCGGCAACGTGCTGATCAAGACGATGGAGGGGACCGCCGCCGCCGTCGTCGGCCTGCTCAAGGGCGAGATCGTCGCCAAGTGGAAGTACAAGCTGCCGGCGCTGGCCCTGCGCGGCCCGTTCGCGCGCCTGAAGCGGAAGATGAGCCCCGACGAGTACGGAGGCGCCCCGCTGGTCGGAGTCAACGGCGTGGCAATCGTGTCCCATGGCTCCAGCAACGCGCGTGCCATAGCGCACGCCCTGAAGGCCGCGGCGAAGGTCGCGGAGTCGGGCCTCGTCGCCGCGCTGAGGACGGCGGCCGCCGAGGACGCCGAGAAGGAAGCCGGCCTCAAGATCTGACGGTCACAGCGATCCAAAGGAGAAACTCATGAGCACCGAAACCGCGGTCCTCCCCGTCCCGACGACGGGCGTGCGCTTGAAGGACAAGGTCGCCATCATCACCGGCTCGGCCCAGGGCATCGGGTACGCGACGGCCGAGCTCTTCGCCGCCGAGGGCGCGAAGGTCGCCGTCGTGGACGTCAACGCGGAGCTCGCCCAGAAGTCCGCCGCCGCCCTCGACCAGGGCAAGGGGATCGCCGTCGGCTTCGGCTGCGACGTCACCAAGTTCGACCAGGTCGAGGCCGTCGTGAAGGGCGTGATGGACAAGTGGGGCAAAATTGATATATTGGTGAACAACGCGGGTATCACCAAGGACAACCTGATGATGAGGATGTCCGAGGCGGACTGGGACCTGGTGTTGAACGTGAACCTGAAGGGGCCGTTCAACTTCACCAAGGCGTGCATCAAGCCGATGATGAAGGCGCACTACGGGCGCATCGTGAACATCGCGTCCATCGTCGGCGAAGAGGGCAACGCCGGACAGGCGAACTACGCCGCCTCGAAAGGCGGCCTGATCGCGATGACGAAGTCCGTGGCGCGCGAGTTCGCCTCGCGCCAGATCACGGCCAACTGCGTCGCGCCGGGCTTCATCCATACCCGCATGACGGACGCGATCCCGGAGGACGCGAAGAAGAAGCTGTTCGACAAGATCCTCCTCGGTCGCATGGGCGAGCCCGTCGAGATCGCCCGCGCCGTGCTCTTTCTGTCGTCGGACGAATCGTCGTACATCACCGGCCACGTTCTGAATGTGAACGGCGGCGGGTACATGTGAACTAGGAGAGAACATCATGGCTGAAGCCAACATCGCGGACCGCGTCAAGCAGATCATCGTCGAGCAGCTCGGCGTGGACGCCGCCGAGGTCACCCCGAACGCCCACTTCGTCAACGACCTGGGCGCCGACTCGCTCGACACCGTCGAGCTGGTGATGGCCCTCGAGGAAGAGTTCGACACCGAGATCCCCGACGAGCAGGCCGAGAAGATCCAGACCGTCGGCCAGGCGATCGACTACATCCAGGCCCACGCGAAGAAGTAACCGGGCTTCGGCCGTGGCCGAGCCTCTCGAGGCCGTCGTCGGCTATCGTTTCAAGGACCCCGGTCTGCTCAAGCAGGCGCTGTCGCACAAGTCCTTCGCCAGCGAGAGCGGGACCGGGGTCTTCAACGAGCGGCTGGAATTCCTGGGCGACAGCATCCTGGCGGCCGTCGTGGCCCATGAGCTGTACGTGGAGTATCCCGGCGAGCCCGAAGGCGTGCTGTCCAAGAAGAAGTCCCAGCTGGTCGCGCGGCCCAGCCTGGCGGCCTGGGCCGAGGAGCTGGACCTGGGCGCGCACCTGCTCCTGGGCGTCGGCGAGGAGACCACCGGCGGGCGCACCCGGCAGAGCCTGCTGGCCAACGCCCTGGAGGCCCTGATCGGGGCCATGTACCTGGACGGCGGCTACGCGGCCGCCGACAAGTTCGTGCGCGAGTGGTGCCGGCGCCATCACGTCGAGATGCTGGAGACCGACCACAAGAGCCGCCTGCAGGAGCTCCTGCAGAAGCGCCACAAGCAGCCGCCGACCTATGAGCTGGCCGCGTCCGTCGGACCCGACCACGAC
>JACQBB010000261.1 GCA_016194625.1 Elusimicrobiota bacterium
GCGCCGGCTCGCGCAGTCCCAGCACGCGCTCCGCCTCGGCCCGCGCGCCGGTCCCCGCCGCGCCCGACGCCGCGCACAGCGCCGGGACGCGCCCCGGCGTGGACGCCCACTCGCGCAGGCGCGCGCCCAGCGCGCGGTACGACGGCCGCCAGTCGGGACCGCGCCGCGCCGCGCATTGGGCCTCGTCGACGACCACCAGCGAGACGCCGCCGGTCTCCGCCGCTCCGCGCAAGGCGTTGCGGAAGCCCGCCGAGTCCAGACGCTCCGGCGCCGCCAGCGCCACGCGCAGCCGCCCCGCCGCGAGCTCCTTCAAGCCGTCCCGCGTGGACTCCGGATCGTCGCCCACCAGCAGGCCCACCGGCCCGGCTCCGGCCGCGGCGAGCCGCCGCGCCTGGTCGCGCAGCAGCGCCCGCAGCGGCGCCACGATCAAGGTCGTGCCGGGCGACAGGAGCGCGGCCAGGTGGAACACCAGCGACTTGCCCGCCCCCGTCGGCATCGCCAAGGACAGGTCGCGCCCGGACAGCAGCGCCGCGACGCCGTCCGCTTGGCCGTCCCGCAATCCGTCCACCCCGAACAGTCGCCGCGCGAGCGAAGCCAGCGCCGCGTCGTCCCGGACGAACGGCGCCGGCTCGGCCTCGAACCGATAGGCTTCCGCTTCATCGCCTCCGTCCGTCACCCACGCGGCCTTCCGCCCCGGCCGCGCATCGCCGGTCCAGGACACGAACAGGCTCTCCTCGTCCTCCACCGGCCCCTCGGCGGGATACAACCGCTCCAGATCCGCGCGCAGCGCGCGCAGGTCCCGCAAAGCCGCTTCGTACAGCCATTGCGCTTCCTCGAACGCGAACGCCTTGGTCCGCGCCAAGTCCCCGTCGAGGCGCACCGGCAGGCCGTTCCCCGTCAGCAGCGTCGCGCACCGCAGGCGGTGCACCGCCCCCGCCGCCGTCAAAGCGCGCGGCCCGAAGCGAGCCGCCAGTTCCTTCTCGAGGTCCGGCCCCACGGGAACGAGCGGCGCCCGCGTCATCAGCCGCCACGCCAGCGCCCGCGCCCAGCCGCCCTCCGGCGGCGGCTCCGGCGTCGTCAGCGTCCAGCGCGCCCACGCCGCGGCCCGCGCGTTCCCCGCCGCGCGCCGTACCGCCGCCGCCGTCGCCCCCGCCGAGCCGATCGCGATGTCCATCCCATCCTACGCGGACCCCCGCTCGAAAGTTCCCTCCGCGAAGCGCTACAATCTCCGCGATGTTCTTCCCGCTCATCTACTGGGTCGTGGTCCCGATGTTCTTCGGCTGGCTGGTCATCCGCTGGCTGAAGAAGCACGCCCCGTCGCGCGCGACGCTGGAGTTCCGCGACTTCTTCGACCGCCACCCCATCGAGCCCAAATGCTTCCGCGCGGCGCGCCGCGACGGCCCCGGCAAGCTCACGCCGCTCGGCGACTTCGAGAAGCAGATCGAAGCCGTGGACGCGGCCTACGCGGGCAAGGAGAAGGCGCAGGCCGCCGGCGAGAAGGCGGAGTTCCTGGTCTTCAACGACAAGGCCGAGCTGCTCGAGCAGGTCGACAGCTAGCCGTCAGCGCGGCCGCGCCGTCAGCACGCGCACCGACAAGCCGCCGTTCAGCGTGGACAGCCCGTCGTCGAAGCGCAGGCCCGTCGCGCGCGCCAGCGCCCCGTCGGCGCACAGCATCGTCGTCGTCCAGTCGGCGCCCAGGCCGCGGACCACGTTGCCCAGCGCGGCGTACAGCGCGCGCAGGTCCTGGCCCTCGCTGACGCGCACGCCGTAGGGCGGGTTCGTCACCAGCCAGCCGGCCCCCCGCGGCGCCGCGACGGCCGACAGCGGCTTCACCGCGAACTCGATCAGGTCGGCCACGCCCGCGCGCGCGGCGTTGGCCTTCGCGGCCTCGATCGCTCCCGCGTCGCGGTCCGAGGCCAGGATCTTCGGCAGCGGCGTGATCGGCGTGCCGCGCGCGCCCGCCTTCACCCGCGGCCAGTCGGCGCCCGGGAACGAGGGCCAGTCCATGAACGCGAAGCGCCGCCCGGCGTTCGGCGGCAGGCGCATCGCCATCAGCGCGGCCTCGATGGCGATGGTGCCCGAGCCGCAGAACGGGTCCAGCAGGGTCGCGTACGGCTCCCACCGCGAGGCGACCAGCAAGGACGCCGCGAGGGTCTCCTTGAGCGGGGCCTTCGCCGTCTCCAGGCGCCAGCCGCGCCGGCTGAGCGACTCGCCCGTCGCGTCCAGCTCGACGACGCAGGCGTCGCCCTCCGCGCGCAGGTACACGGTCTGCGCCGCTTCGTCCTTGGCGGCGGCCACCGGCGCCTTCAGCCGCGCCGTCGCGGCCTTGGCCACGCGTTCGGCGGCGTTGTCCTCGTGATTGAGCCGCGATCTCTTATGGTGCAGCTTCACGCGCACCGCGCGCCCCGGCGCCAGGTACGCCTCCCACGGCAGCCGCGCCGCGGCCTTCTCCAGATCGGCGGGCTGATGGACGGGGAAGCTCCCCAGCCGCAACAGCACGCGGTCGGCGGTGCGCAGGAGCAGATGGGCGCGCATCAGCGCGTCGCGCGTCCCCGGGAACTCCACGCGCCCGCCCGCGTCGGCGGCGGCGGTGAACAGGCGCGGCTTCAGGAAGCCCAGGTCGGTCAGCTCGCGCGTGAGCACCGACTCCAGGCCCGGCGCGCCGACGGCGATCAAGGTCTCCATGCTATCCCAGCGGCTCCACGCGGCCCGCGATCATCCGGTCGCCCTCGTAGTGGAACAGCCCGCGGAAGCGCCGGCGCTCCAGCATCCACGGGATCCAATGCCGGTCGTCGGTCCACATGCCGTCGTACGGGATCGCGTCGGTCGCCGTCCAGAACGGCTCGGCCTCCGGCGTCTCGACCAGCGCGCCGTCGGCGTCGCTCGCCGTGAACACGGTGCAGTGCAGGGCGTAGCCGTCCGTGAACTGGAACCACAGCTCGCCCATCGCCTCCAGGCCCTTCGGCGTCAGGCCCACTTCCTCGCGCGTCTCGCGCTCGGCGGCGGCGTGCGCCGTCTCGCCCTTCTCGATGCGCCCGCCCGGACCGTTGATCTTCCCCGCCCCCAGCCCGCGCTTCTTGTGGATGAGCAGGATGCGCCCGTCGCGGATGACGAAGCACAGCGCCGCGCGCTCCGTCGGCGTCCA
>JACQBB010000262.1 GCA_016194625.1 Elusimicrobiota bacterium
ACGGCGGCGCGGGCGGGCGCGGCGAGCAGGACGGCGGCGAGGAGGGCGGAGGTCATGGGGTGCCTCGGGGTTCCGGGATGTCTTCCAGGACGACGTCCAGGCCGGTGAGCAGGGCGACGGCCTCCGGCAGGGACACGCGCGTCTTCTTCATCTTGGTCTGGCGGGCGTCGATGAGATAATCCGTCGCTCCTCGCAGGTCCGCCGCCGATAGATCGGCGCCGAAGAAGCGGGCGCCGCGCAGGTCGCAGCGCGTCAGCGCGGCGCCGCGCAGGTCGGCGTCGGTGAAGTCGGCGTCGCGGACGCGGCAGTCGTCGGCGGAGAAGCGGGGCAGCTTCGCGCCGGAGAACACGCCGTTGTCGAGCACGCAGTGCGCGAAGGCCAGGTCGTCGAGGCCGGTCGCCCCCGCCCAGTTGATGCCGCCGAGCCGGCAGTCCTTGAACGCGACGCCGCGCAGGCGCGCGCCGGTCAGGCGGGCGGCGGTCAGGTCGCAGGACTCGAAGCGGCAGTCGGTCAGGCGCCAGCGCTTGAGCGCGGCGCCGGCGAACGAGCAGGCGCGGAACACGCAGGAGTCGAACTCCAGGCCCTCGAAGGCGTGGGCGGAGGCGTCGAGGTCGGCGAAGGCGCGCTCGCGGTACGCGGCGCCGTCGGGGAAAGCCGCGAGCGGGCTCACGCGCCGCCTCCCGCGGCCGTCTTGCCGAAGTACTCGAGCATGGTGTGGCCGACGACCTTGGCGACCTTGTGCTCGTCGACCGGCTTGCGCAGGACCTGGTGCATCGAGGTCATCACGTCGCTCTCGAGCTTGCACGGGTGGATCAGGCGGAACGGCGTCAGGCTGTTGTTGACGTTCAGCGCGAAGCCGTGGTAGGTGACGCCGGAGCGGACCGCCACGCCGATGGACGCGAGCTTCTTCTTGCCGACCCACAGGCCGGTGAAGCCCTTCACGGTCTCCGCCTCCACGCCGAACGGCTTGATCGCCTCGATCAGCACGGCCTCCAGCGCGGCCAGGTACGAGCGCGGCCGCAGGCCGTGGTCGGCCAGCTTCAGGATCGGGTAGCCGACGAGCTGGCCGGGGCCGTGGTAGGTCAGGTCCCCCCCGCGCTCGACGCGGTGCACGGGGTAGGGCAGGCCCTCGGGCACCGGCTGCTTGCTCGAGCGGCCGATCGTGTACACCGACGGGTGCTGGCAGAGCAGGACCGTGTCCGGCGCCTCGCCCGAGGCGCGCTCGAAGACGAGCTTGCGCTGGAGGTTCCAGACCTCCTCGTAGTCGCGCAGGCCCAGGTCCCGCACCAGCATGTGTTAGGCGGAGACCTTCGGCGGCTCGCGCTTGATGACCAGAGTGTGGATCGGGTGGCCGAGCGCGGCCTCGCACGCCTCGGCGAACGCTTCGTTCAGCGTGGGATGCGGGTGGATGGTCGCCGCCACCTGCTCGAGCGTCACGCCGACCGACACCGCCAGGCACGCCTCGCCGATCAGGTCCGACGCGTTCGGGCCGACGAAGCCCGCGCCCAGGATGCGGTGGCCGTTCTTGTCGGCGACCACCTTGCAGAAGCCCTCGGTCTCGCGCACGGCCTGCGCGCGGCCGGACGCGACGAACGGGAACTTGCCGACGACTGTCGAAAACCCCGCCGCCTTCGCCTCGGCGTCGGTCATGCCGACCCACGAGATCTCGGGGTCGGTGAACACCGCCCACGGCACGTGGCCGCGCGGCTCCAGCGGCTTGCCGGCGATGGACTGCGCGGCGAGGATGCCCTCGCGGCTGGCCTTGTGCGCCAGGTACGGCTGGCCGACCACGTCGCCGATCGCGTAGACGTTCGCGACGCTCGACAGCAGCTCGCTGTCCACGACGACGTGGCCGCGCTTGTCCAGCTCGACGCCGAGCTTGTCCAGGCCGATGTCCTTGCTGCGCGGCACGCGGCCGACGGCGAGCAGGATCTTGTCGCACGGGATCTTCTTGACGCCCTCGGGCGTCTCCACGGTCAGCTCGAGCTTCTTGCCCTTCTTGGCCCAGGACTTCGCCTTGGAGCCGAGCAGGATCTCGACGCCGAGCTTGGCCAGGCTGCGGCCGACGACCGACGACATGTCGCGCTCGATCACGGGCAGCAGGGAGTCGGTGAACTCGACGACGGTGACCTTGGTGCCGAGCTTGGCGAAGATGGTGCCGATCTCCAGGCCGATGACGCCGCCGCCGATGACGACCAGCGCGTCGGGCGCCTTCTGCAGGTCGAGCGCCTCCTTGGAGCCGACCACGTTGACGCCGTCCACCTCGAAGCCGGGGATGCCGATCGGGGCCGAGCCGGTCGCGACGATCGCGTGCTCGAACTCGACGTCCTCGGCGCCGCCGTCGGCCTTCTCGATGACCGCGGTGTGCGCGGTCGTGAAGCGCGCGGTGCCCTGGATGAACTCGCTCTTGTTGCCCTTGAGCAGGACGCCCACGTTCTTGACCACGCCGCCGACCATCTGGTCCTTCCAGGCGACGACTTTGTCCCAGTCGATGGTGGCCGCCGGGCCGCCCTCGAAGCCGGCCTCTTTGGCCTTCTTCGACTTGTAGCGCGTGCCCGCCGCGGAGATCAGCGCCTTCGAAGGGATGCACCCGTAGTTCAGGCACTCGCCGCCCAGCTTGTCGCGGTCCACGACGACGGAGCGCTTGCCGAGCTGGCCCAGCTTGATGGCCGCGACGTAGCCGCCGGGCCCGCCGCCGATCACGAGGACGTCGGTCTTGATGGACATGGTCTCTCCCTTCAGAGCAAGGTGCGCGGGTTCTCGAGCCCGCGGATGATGGTGTTCATGAACTGCGCCGCGTCGGCCCCGTCCACCACGCGGTGGTCGAAGGACAGGCACAGGTTCATCATGTCGCGGACATGGATCCCGCCGTCGCGGACCATCGGCCGCTTCTGCAGCTTCATCAGGCCCAGGATGGCGACCTCCGGATGGTTGACGATCGGGTTGGCGTAGAGCCCGCCGATCGGCCCGATGTTGGTGATCGTGAAGGTCCCGCCCTGCAGCGCGGCGACGGCGATGCCGACGTTCTTCTCGTGCTTGACCACGATCTCGCCGGCGGCCTCGTCGAGCGACGAGTTGAACATCGGGTGCTCGGCCAG
>JACQBB010000229.1 GCA_016194625.1 Elusimicrobiota bacterium
GGCGGCTCCGCGAGAGCGTCGCGCAGGGTGTCGGCGAGCGCGGTCCCCCCGGCGGCGTCGGACGCGGAGGCGCCGCGCGCGGAGACGGTCGAGCGGGCGCCGTCGAGGACGGCGGCGTCCTCGGCGCGGCGGTCGGAGCCGGCGACGGACGCCATCCCGACGAGGCTGCGGTAGGCGCCCTCGTCGGCGCGCGCGAGGGCCAGGGCGGTCGCGAGCACGGCGGCGGCGCACAGGAGCCTCTTCATGACGAGACTATACACCGCGCGCCGCCGCGCGGGCAGGACCGGACGGGGAACGCGCCCGGCGACATTGGGCCCGCGCGGACGGGACCGGAAGGTCCCGGGGAACGGGCCCCGGAGGGCCCGGAGGCTAGGCCCCGCGGAGCTCGAACTGCATCGTCGTCGCCCCGCACTCGATCAGGTCCCCTTCCTTCAATAGGACGGACCCGGACACCTTGGCGCCGTTGACGACGGGATAGCCGTCGGTCACGGCGACCAGGACGAAGCCCTCGGGCTTGCGGTGGATGGACGCGGCGACCTCGGGCGCGGAGCCGAACAGGCCGGCGCCCTTGATCGCGACCTGGACGCGGTCCGACTTGCCGATGTAGGTGGACATCCCCTTGAGCTCGTACTCGGCGGGGCCGACGGCGCCCTTCAGGATGCGCAGCCAGCCCGGACGCTCGGCGCCGGCCGGCTTGGCCGCCGAGGTCGCGGCCGCGACCAGCTCGGCCTGCTTCTGCGGCGAGATCATCATCGTCGCGTCGGCGGGCGGCGCCGCGGCGGGCGCCGGCGCGACGGCCGGCTCCGGGGCGTCCTCGACGAACACGAGCGCGTGCTTGGCCAGGCCGACGACGTCGTTGTGATGCAGGCCGGACTTCTTGATCCGCTTCTCGTTGACGAAGGTGCCGTTGGTGGACTCGAGGTCCTCGACGAAGTAGGTGCCGCCCTGGACCGAGATGCGGCAATGATGGCCGGAGATCGCCGGGTTGTCGATGACGATGTCGTTGTCGGGCTTGCGGCCCACGGTGAAGGCGTCCTTGTCGAACGGGATCTCCTTGATCACCGCCGCGTTGAACTTCAGCAGAAGCTTCGGCATCTGTCTCTCCCTCTAGCGCCTGAACAGGCGCGAGACGATCCCCTTCACGCCGCTCCCGTCGCGCGACGGCACGCGCGCGACGACGACGGTCACGTTGTCCACCCCGCCCGCGGCGCGCGCCTGCGCGATCAGCGCGTCCACGATCGCCTCCGGCTCGCCGGCCGCGGCGATCGTCGCGGCGACCTCGGCGTCCGACACCATCTTGGACAGGCCGTCGGTCGCCAGCAGGACCAGGTCGCCCGGCAGCAGCGGATGGTCGGCGACGTCCACCTGCACGTCGCCCTCCGCCCCCAGCGCCCGCGTCAGGATGTTCTGCAGGTTCGAGCGCGCGGCCTCGTCGGCGGTGATCTGTCCGCGGCGTACCTGCTCGCCGACGAGCGAATGGTCCTCGGTCAGCTGCGCCAGGTCGCCCCGGCGGTACAGGTACGCCCAGCATCTTGCGGGCGAACTCGACGATGGTCTTCGCCGCGATGTCGCTGGCGACCTCGCCGGAGTTGTGGCCGCCCATGCCGTCGGCGACGACGAGCAGGCCGAGGTCGGGCTCGACGGCGAAATTGTCCTCGTTGTTCTTGCGCACGCAGCCGGGGTCGGTCGCCCCGGCGATCTCGAGGGAGTCCTTGGCTCTCACGAGGGCTCCTTCGGCGGGTCGAGCCGCACCGTCAGGTCCTCCCCCTTCTTGGGCGGAGGCGGCAGACCCTCGCTCGAGCCGACGCCCAGGTGCGTCGGCATCTCCAGCGTCATGCCGCCCGGCGCCGGAGGCGCGGCCGGGGCCGGGGCCGGAGACGGCGTCGCCGCGGACGGGCGGTCGTTCAGGCCGGGGATCATGATCTCCGGCCCGATGCGGACCGTCTTGTCGGAGCGCACGGACGAGGGCGCGGGGGCCGGCGCGGGGACGGGGGCCGGCGCCGGCGGCATCCGCTCGGTCGGGAACTCGGAGACCGATACGTCGGGGGCGGTCTTCTCCGCCGGCGGCGGGTCGACCGGCGCGGGGACCGGAGCCGGCGACTTGCGGCGGTCCGGCGCGCCGGTCAGCTCGCGCCCGGCCTGGTTGAGCATCGCGTCCAGCTCGGGCAGGTCGGCGGCGGTCAGCTGGACCGTCTTCGGCTTGGCCGGAGCCGGCGCCGCGGCCGAGGCGACGGGGGCGGTGATCTCCGTCGTCGGAGCGGTCCGCTCCGGCGCGGGCGCCGCGGACGCGGGGGCGGGCGCCGCGGCGCCGCTCAGCGCGGCGCGCAGGGCGGAGGCCAGCTCGGAGCCGCGCTGGTAGCGCTCGTCGGGGTTCTTCGCCAGACCCTTCTCGATCACGGCCTTCAGCGCCGGCGACACCTTCGGGTTGACCTCGAGGATGTCCGGCGTCGGGTCGTTGGCGATCTGGAACAGCAGGGTGCCGATGCCCTCGCCGCCCTTGAACGGCTTCTCGCCGGTGAGCAGCTCGTACAGCGCGACGGTGAGCGAGAACAGGTCCGAGCGCCCGTCGACCTTGCGGCCGGCGACCTGCTCGGGGCTCATGTAAGACGGGGTCCCCATCACGGTGCCGGTCGCCGTCTTCGACGAGGCGGTGATGCGCGCGATGCCGAAGTCGGCGACGCGCACCGAGCCGTCCTTGAGCAGCATGATGTTCGCGGGCTTGATGTCGCGGTGGACGATGCCCTGCTTGTGCGCGTAGTCGAGCGCGTCGGCGACGGTCGCGACGTACTCGACGGCCTTCTCGACCGGCAGCAGGGCGTCCTTGGCCGTGTTCTTGGTCAGGTCCTGGCCGTCGAGCAGCTCCATCGCGATGTAGGCGACCTCGTTCTCCTCGCCCGCGTCGAAGATGCGCACGATGTTCGGGTGGTTGAGCGTGCCGGCGGACTCGGCCTCGCGGAAGAAGCGCTCCTTGACCTCCTTGGCGCTGCCGCCGTCGGTCCCCTCCTCCAGCATCATCGTCTTGATCGCGACCATGCGGTTGATCTTCGGGTCGCGGCCCAGGTACACGACGCCCATAGCGCCGCGGCCGAGCTCCTTCTCGATCTCGTAGCGGCCGAGGGTGGGCTTGGTCGCGCCGCCCGTGATCATCACGGTGCCTTCCTTCTTGCCGCCGCCGACGCCGCCGAACACCGCCCCGTCCGCGGCGGCCTTCAGCATCTTCGTCTTCTCGGGGACGTCCTTGTACTTGGGGGCCTTCGTCGCGATGTGGTCGAGCACCGCGGCGGCCTTCGAGAACTGGCGCTTGCGCTCGAAGTCGAGCGCGAGGTTGTACAGCGTGTCCTTCATGTTGTCGTCGAGCGGGCACAGGCGGAACTTCTCGAACGCGAGGTCGAGCATGCCCTGGCCCTGGAACGACAGGCCGAGCATCTTGTTGGTCTCGATCGCCGACGCCTCGACCAGCTCCTTGCCCTTCTCGGTCACGAGGAAGCTCTTCGAGATCACGACCAGGTAGCCGGCCAGCAGCAGCGCCAGCGGGTAGCCGATCTTGATCCACTCGCCGTTCGAGAACGCCATCGCGCCGCCGACGCCGATCGCCACCGCGAACAGCAGGCTGACGACCAGGCCCCAGAACGCGCGCAGGCGCGGCAGGACGATCATCACGAAAAGGCCGATCGCGGCCAGCAGGCCCAGCTCGAGCCGGCGCGCCCACGGCGGCCGGGTCAGGTAGCGCTGGTGCAGGTAGTTCTCGACCGCGTTGGCCATCACCTCGACCGATGCGGTCTCGCCCGCCAGCGGCGTCGAGAAGTTGCTCTGCGTGCCGGACGCGGTCAGGCCGACGAGGACGATCTTGTCCTTGAAGTAGTCGGCGCCGATCGCCTGCGTCCACAGCTGCTGGTAGGAGATGCGCTTGACGACCTGCGCGCTCGGAGGGCCCAGGAAGGTCACCGCGGTCTGGCCGTCCTCGTCGATCGGCACGCGCAGCTTGCCCGCGGACACCTCGACGCCGGGCGTGAAGCGCAGGTCGGAGGGCTTGAGGCCGTAGTAGCCCATCGCCACGCGCAGCGCGAACGCCGGGAACAGGCGCTTCTGGAACTCGATCAGCGGCGCGACGCGGCGGACGACGCCGTCGGACTCGGGCGTCAGGTTCGCGTGGCCGACGCCGCCGGACGCGGCGACGAAGGACTGCAGCGGCGCGAGCAGCTTCTCGCCGGCCATCAGGCCGGTCTCGGGCGAGGTCGAGGCGAGCGCCGCGCTGGAGATCTCGACGGGCAGGTCGGGCTGCTTGGCGCCGGTCGGGTTGCCGACGAAGAACAGCGGCAGGACGACGTTGCCGGCCGACTGCAGGGACGCGAGCAGCTTGGTGTCGGAGTCGAGCGCGGCCGACGCCGACGAGAACTCGACGGAGAAGTCGGCGCCGCGCTGGACGATCTTGCGGGAGGCGATCAGCTCCTTGTACTTGTCCTCCAGGCGCTTGAGCTCGCCCAGTCCCTGGTTCTGCTCGGCCTCGGAGAACAGGACGTTCAGGCCGATCACGCGCGGCTTGTCCTTGGCGATGCGGTCGATGGCCTCGGCGATGCGCGTGCGCGGCCACGGCCAGCGCCCGAGCTGGGCGATCGCGTCGTCGTCGACGGCGACGATGACGATCTCCTCGGGCGACTTCAGGCTCTCGCGCAGCTTCGCGCGCAGGTCGTACGCCTTGAACTCGAAGGAGGCGAGGAGCGGACCCGCGACCAGGTTCAGGTAGGACCCCGCCACGAACAGCGTCAGGAGGAGGCCGACGACCGCGTCGAGAAGGAATCCTTTCTTGTTCTTCATTAATAGCGGGGCGCGCCGACGACTGTCATTATCGTCGAATCGGGCTCAGTGTAGCGGACCGCTTCCGACCTGTCAACCCCGGGGCGGTCACCCGCCCCGGGGGAGGCGATCAGCGCGAGGCGCGGCGGCCGAGGACCTTCCAGCCCAGCGGCAGGAGGCCGGCGGACAGGGCGGCCTTGACCAGGTCGCCGGGGACGAACGGCAGGAAGCCGGCGCCGAGCAGGGCCTTCGCGGGCAGGAAGCGCGACAGGCCGAGAAGGCCCAGCGCGAAGATCGGCAGGCTGCCGAGCAGCATCGTGAAGAAGGCCGAGACCGGCGTGCGGTCCCAGCCGCGCTCGGCCAGGCGGCCGACCAGGTAGGCGCCGACCGGGAAGCCGGCCAGGTAGCCGCCCGTGGGTCCCAGGAAGTGGAGGAAGCCGGCGGCGCCTCCGGAGAACACCGGCAGGCCGGCCGCGCCCTCGAGCAGGTACAGCGCGACGGCGGCCGCGCCGCGGCGCGAGCCGAGCAGGGCGCCCGCGTACAGCACGCCGAGCGTGCCGCCGGACACCGGGACCGGCGTGAACGGGAGCTTGATCTCGACCTGGGCGCAGACGGCGACGAACAGGCTGGCGACGACGACGGACAGCGCGTCGGCGAGGGCGCCCGACGGCAGGACGGCGTCGGCCATCACGGGCGTCGGCGCGGGAGCGGCGGCGAGGGTCTTCATACGAGTTCCTCCTTGAGGTGCTGGCTCAGCGGGAGCCGGACGACGAAGCGGGAGCCGGTGACCGGGCCGGGCTCGACCCAGATGACCCCCTTGTGGAGCTTGACGATCTTGGCGCAGATGGACAGACCCAGGCCGAAGCCGGAGCGCGGGCCGGCGGTCTCGAGCTGGCGGAAGCGCTCGAAGACGGCGGCGCGCTGCGCCTCGGGGATGCCCGGGCCGTCGTCCTCGACGACGATCTCCAGCTGGTCGCCGCGCGAGGAGGCCTGCGCGAACACGTGGCCGCCGCGGGGAGTGAACTTGAGGGCGTTGCCGAGCAGGTTGTGGAGCAGGCGCTCGATCAGGCGCTCGTCGGCCTCGAACGCGGGCGGCGCGTCGGCGTCCACGCGGGCCTCCAGCGTGATGCCGCGCTCGTCGGCGAGCGGCGCGAACAGGCTGACCGCGCGGCGCACCAGCCCGCGCGCGTCCACCGGCGACGCCGAGATCCGCAGATGGCCGCTCTCGATGCGCGCGTAGTCGAGCGCGTCCTTCACCAGCAGGGTCAGCTTCTCGCAGGACTGGTCGATCGAGCTCAGCCAGGCGGTCTGGCGCTCGTCGGGCGCCAGAGACTTGCGCAGGAGGCGCAGGTAGCCCTGGATCGCGAACAGCGGCGCGCGCAGGTCGTGCGCGGCGGACTGGAAGAACTCCTCCTTCAGCGCGTCGAGCTTGCGCTCGGCGGTCACGTCGCGCAGCATCACCAGCACGCCGAAGTCCCCGGTCGCCGCGTCGTTGAACATCGTGACGAGCGTGCGGTAGGTCGAGACCGCGTCGTCCGCGCCGCGGATCTCGATCGGGCGGCCGGCCGTGTGCTCCTTCAGGATGTCCTGGACCTGCATGCGCCACAGCTCGGGCTGGATCGGGGAGAACAGCGCGCGGCCGCCGCCGCGCACGTCGGATGGCCTGGCGCCGAGCACCGCCATCGCCGCGGAGTTGAAGAACACGACCTCGCCGCGCAGGTTCGTCATGATCAGCGCGTCGGGGATCTTCTCGACCAGGGTCTGCAGGCGCGCGCGCTCGCGCGCGAGGTCGGCCTTCGCGTCCTCCAGGCTGCGCTGGAGGTC
>JACQBB010000230.1 GCA_016194625.1 Elusimicrobiota bacterium
ATCGAGGCCGTCTTCGACGCGCGCTTCGGCGCGGACGGGATGTGGTCGCGTCCGCCGCGCGGCCCCGAGGCCGCGGCCTTGGACGGGGAGGTCCGCGAGTGGGTCCGGCGCTGCGCCGAGGGGCTCTCGGACGACCAGCGCGCCGTCTTCTTCCTCAAAGAGGTGGACGGCGAGGAGCCGGCGGCCATCTGTAACGCTTTGGGCGTCTCGACGACCAACCTGCGGGTGCTCCTGCACCGGGCCAAGCTCAAGCTGCGGGAGTGCCTGGAAAGGAATTGGGAAAAGAAGCCGCGATGATGAAGCTGATGTCCGCCGTCATGCCGACCTGCCGCGAGGTGACGCGCGCGCTCGCCTCGGAGGAGGACGCGTCTTTCTTGCGGCGCATGACCATCGGCCTCCATCTCTCGATGTGCGAGCACTGCTCGCGCTTCGCCCGCCAGTTGCGGCTGATCTCGCGGTCCCTGCGCGAGGTCTGGGCTCCGGTCCAGCCCGCGGGTCTCGAGGAGTTGAAGCGGCGGGTGCTCGCGCGCCTGCGCGCCCCGTGAGCGCCGGGCCGGGAGCCGCTCTCGGGGGCCTCGCCGGGCTCCGTCTGGCGTGCTTCGCCGCGGTCCTGGGCGCCACGGCCTGCGCGGAGCGCCTGCGGCCGCGCCGCCCGCCGACCGTCACGTCCCTGCCGCGCTGGCGGGTGAACCTGCTCCTGATGGCCGCCGGAGCCGTCCTGACGCGGCTGGTCTTTCCCGCCGCCGCCGTGGGCGCCGCCGTCTGGGCCCGGGAGAACGGCGTCGGCCTGCTGAACCGGGGCGCGTGGCCGCCGGCCGTCGGGGCGGCGCTGGCCGTCGCGTGGCTCGACCTGGTCGTCTATTGGCAGCACCGTCTCTTCCACCGCGTCCCTCTGCTGTGGCGCTTCCACGCGGTGCATCACACGGACCTGGATCTGGATGCCTCTTCCGGGGTGCGCTTCCATCCGTTCGAGATCGTATTCTCCATGGCGGTCAAGATGGCCGCGGTCGTTTTGAGCGGCGCGAGCCCCCTTGCGGTCGTCTTCTTCGAGATCCTGCTCAACGCGACGGCGGTCTTCAATCACGGGAACCTCGCGATCCCTCCGGCCGCGGACGCCTTCCTCCGCATCTTCCTTGTCACTCCCGACATGCACCGCGTCCACCACACGACCCGCGTCGACGAGCAGAACACGAACTTCGGCTTCAACGCGCCGTGGTGGGACCGCCTCTTCGGGACCTACCGCGATCAGCCGCGCGAAGGACATGCCGGAGCGCTGCTCGGTCTTCGCGACGCGCGCGATCCCGCGGCCCTAGGCCTGCTCGCTTTGCTGGCGCGGCCCTTCCGCTCCTCCGCGGTCGCCTAACGGCGCGACGGCTCGGCGAGGAGGTCGTGCAGGACCTGGCTCAGCTGCTGGGCCGAGTACGGCTTGGGCAGGGCGGCGCGGAAGCCGTGCTTCTTGAACTCCGCGAGGACGGGGTCCGAGGAGTAGCCGCTCGAGACGATCGCGCGCACGCGCGGGTCGAGGCGGCGCAGCTCCTTCAGCGCGTCGCGCCCGCCCATGCCGCCGGGGACCGTGAGGTCGAGGATGACGGCGTCGAACGGCGCGCCGGAGTCGCGCGCGGCGCGGAAGCGGGCCACGGCCTCGGCGCCGTCGCGCGCGAGGGCGACGGCGAAGCCGAGCATCGGCAGCATGCGGGCGAGGAAGCCGAGGACGAGGGGGTCGTCGTCCATCGCCAGGATGCGGCCCGAGCCGCGCCAGACCAGGCCCAGGCGGTCGGCGGCCTCGTCCGGCGCGCGGCCGGGCAGGGCGGGGAGGCGGATCGTGAAGGTGGCGCCCTCGCCGGGGCGCGAGGCGACGGTGATGCGACCGTCGTGCTTCGCCACGATCGCGTAGCAGGTCGTGAGGCCGAGGCCGGTGCCCTTCTCCTTCGTCGTGAAGTACGGGTCGAAGATGCGGTCCAGGTGGTCGGGCGCGATGCCGGGCCCGCCGTCGGAGACCGTCAGGCGCAGGCAGGGCCCGGCGCCGTCGGCGGGAGCGTCCTCGTTGCACAGGCCGATGATGATCGTCCCGCCGTCCGGCATCGCCTGGACGGCGTTGATGACCAGGTTGCTGACGACCTGGCCGAGCTGGCCGGGGTCGGCGGACACGGGCCAGGGGTCGGGCGCGAAGTCGAACACGCAGCGCGAGGCGCTGCCGCGCGACGCGAAGGTCGCCGCCTCGCGCACCGTGGGCGCGGCGTCGATGACCCGCCGCACGGGCGCGCCGCCCTTGGCGAAGGTCAGCAGCTGCTGGGTCAGGCGGCTGGCGGTGCGGGCGGCGGCCTCGGTCTCGGCCAGCGCCGACTCGAGCTCGGCCGGGGCGCCGGCGCTCTGGCGGGCGATCGAGAGGTTGCCGAGGATGCCGGTCAGCAGGTTGTTGAAGTCGTGCGCGATGCCGCCGGCGAGCAGGCCGAGCGACTCGAGCTTGCGGGCCTGGAAGACCTCGGCCTCCAGGCGCGCCTGCTCGGTGACGTCGCGGGCGGTCAGCACGGCGCCGATGAGGCCGCCCGCGCGGTCGCGCACCGGCGCCGCGGTGAGCGCGACGCGGCGCTTCAGGGCGTCGGCGGAGACGATCTCCAAGTCGCCCGAGGAGGCGGCGAGACCCGAGGCCGCCGCGGCCGCGACCAGCCGGCCGGCCTCGCCCGCGCGGGCCGGTTCGGCCGGGCGCAGGACCTCGTCGACGGGCCGTCCGACGGCGTCCGCGCAGGCCAGGCCGGTGAGGCGCTCGGCCGTCGGGTTCATCAGCAGGACTTGGCCCGCCGTGTCCGTGCTCACGACGCCGTCGCCGATGCAGCGCAGCGTCGCGGCCAGGCGCTCGCGCTCGGCGGCGCGCGACTCGTCGGCGCGGTGCTTCTGCGTGGTGGTCTCCGTGCAGAAGCCGCCGACCGCGAAGACCCGGCCGTCCGCGCCGATCAGGGGGAACTTCTCGGTGATGAAGGAGCGCACCCCGGTGAGCAAGGTCAGCGTCTCCTCGTACTCGACCGGGGCGCGGCGGCGCGCGACCTCGGCGTCCTGCGCCGCGAACAGGTCCGCGACCTCGGGCGGGAACAGGTCCTTGTCGGTCTTGCCGATGATGAGGCCGCGCGGAGCGCCCGAGACCGCCTCGTACCGGCGGTTGACGTAGACGTAGCGGCCCGAGGCGTCCTTCAGGTAGATGACGAGGTTGGTGCTGTCGAGCAGGCCCGCGAAGAACTCCTCCAGGCGCATCGGGAGGCCGTCGTCGCGGCGGGCCGACGGCTTCGGTTTCGGGGACTTCTTCGGGGCGCGGGGCATGAGGGCCGATATAAACACGCAACAGGACCGCCGCCGGGCTCCGGGGGCGCCTCCGCGTCAAAAAAACGATTGCGCGGGGGCGGATTAATTATTATCCTGCGCGTATGAGCGAACAGTTCGGCGAGAGGACGTTCACCACTTTCGAAGTCGCCCGCCTGTGCGGCGTCTTCCACACGACGGTGATCAACTGGGTCAACAAGGGCAAGCTGAAGGCCCGCGTCACGCCCGGCGGCCACCG
>JACQBB010000231.1 GCA_016194625.1 Elusimicrobiota bacterium
CGACGCTGGCGCGCTACAAGGACATCGCGCTGGGCGCGCTGGGCCTGGGCGCCAAGAAGCTGGAGACGCCGGAGGCGATGGCCGAGCGGATCGGCCAGCAGTTCGCGGCGGAGGAGAAGCAGCACGACGCGATCGTCGAGGCGGCGGCGACGCAGGTGTCGCGGCTCGAGGAGCAGATCAAGTCGCTGGAGAAGAAGGCGGGCGAGCTGCAGAAGGACGTGGACGCGATCCTGACGGACTCGGACGCGGCCAACGACTCGGCGGCGATGAAGCCGCAGGCGGAGCTGGACGTGGTGAACGGGTCGATCGCGTCGGCCAAGACGGCTTTGACGGCGGCGCAGGGCGCGTTCGCCGAGGCGCAGGCGGAGCGCACGCGCTTCGAGACGAGCAAGGCGGCCAAGCTCGCGGAGATCTCGGCGCGGATGTCGGAGATCGAGCGGGCGCGGTTCGACGGGAAGCTCGCGGACCTCAAGAAGCAGAACACGTCGGGCGACCGCAGGAAGACGGAGGACCGGTTCGACCAGGCGGCGCAGGACGAGATCGCCCCGACTGGATCGCCCGCAAGGCCCGGGCCGAGGCGGCGGAGCGCGCGGCGCGCGAGAAGCTCGAGCAGCGCAAGAAGGAGCTCGGCGGCGACAAGAAGTAACGGCGGCTCTCACCGGCCGGAAGCGAAGGGCCCGCGCTCGCGCGCGGGCCCTTCTCGCGTCCGGAGGGCGGTCAGCCGCCGCGCGCGGTCGAGTGCGGGCACTCGTCGCGGAAGTCGCAGCGGCGGCAGTAAGAGGTGTCGGGGCCGAAGTCCCCCTTTTCGATGGAGTCCGCGACCTTCAGGATGTCGGCGACCAGCGCGTCCTCGCCGGACGGGTCGCAGGGAGCGGAGACGCGCTCGCCGGCGACGACGCAGTCCATCGTCAGCGTCGCGGCGCGGATGCCGAGCGCGCGGCGGGCGCCGAGCGCGTAGAAGCGCATCTGGACGTCGGCGGAGAGCTGGGCCAGGGTGGGCGCCCCCGGCCCGGTCTTGTAGTCGATCAGCTCGTAGGCGCCGTCGGGGCCCTGGTCGATGCGGTCGATCATGCCGCGCACCGTGTGCGGGCCCAGCGTCCACACGAACTCCTTCTCGACGGCGATCGTGCGCGCGCGGCGGGAGGTCTCCTCGCCGTGGAAGCGCGACAGCACGCGCTCGGCCTTCGCGTACCAGCGGGCCTCGGTCGCCTCGTCGGGGTAGCCCTGCGACAGCCAGCCGCCCTGAAGACAGTCGAACAGCGCGTCCAGCGAGTCGTCGCCGCGCGTCAGCCAGCGCTCCAGCGCGCGGTGCAGGGACAGGCCGAAGGACGACTTGGGGTTCAGCGGGATCTTCTTCCCGTCCACGAAGATCAGCTTGTACTTCCAGCGGCACTCCCGGTAGATGCGGTACCGGGTGAACGAGATCTCCATCTACGCGGCCGGGCTTTCCGGGGCGGCGGGAGGCGCGGCGACGACGGCACGATGGAAGTCCACGAAGGTGTCGCCGTACTTCTCGCGGCGGAAGCGCTCCCAGCCGGCGGGGACGGAGACCTCCTCCTTCACGTGGTGCTGGACCATCACCAGCGCGCCCGGAGCGGGCAGGCCGGCCTCGATGACGCGCGCGAGCGACGGCGTCGAGTAGGACAGCGGCTTGTCCTCGGGCGTGCGGTAGGGCGGGCCCAGGTAGATCAGGTCGAACTGGGACACGCCCGCGCGGTAGCCGACCCAGGACAGGTCCTGCAGGATGTCCCCTTGGCCGGTGCGGCCGCGCGCCTGCAGGCCGAGGGCGGCGAGGTTCGCGTCGATGACCGCCAGGCAGCGCTTGTCGTAGTCGACGAAGAAGGCGAAGTCGGCGCCGCGCGACAGCGCCTCAAGACCGACGGAGCCGGTGCCGGCGTACAGGTCCAGGAACTTGGCGCCGCCCAGGCGCGGGCGCAGGATATCGAAGACGGACTTCTTGATGCGCGCGGAGATCGGCTTGACCGGGAGGTCCTTGGAGACGCTCTTGAAGCGGCGGCCGCGGCTGTCGCCGGCCATGATTCGCATGGTTTATTATATAGAATACAACGCCCATGGCGACCGAAGTGATCGTGGTGGACGACGACCCCATCGTCGGCAGCTTGTCGCTCGAGCTGCTGAAGGACGCCGGCTTCTCGGCGATCCTCATCCAGGACAGCCTGAAGGCGATCGACGCCATCAAGGCCGAGAAGCCGTCGCTGGTCCTGCTCGACATCCTGATGCCGGGGATCGACGGGCTCACTCTGCTCCATCGCCTGAAGTCCGACCCCGAGACCGCCGGCATCCGCGCGATCGTCGTCTCCGGCAAGTCGTTCGAGGCCGAGAAGACCCGCGCCCGCCAGTACGGGGCCGAGCTGTTCATCGAGAAGCCCTACGACGTGGAGAACTTCGGCAAGCAGATCACCGACCTGCTGAAGGCCGCCGGCGTGAACGCCAAGAAGCAGGTCGTCGCCGGCCCCGCGGCCCTGCCGCCGACGCCGCACACCCCGCTGAAGGTCGCCGTCTGGGGCTGCCGCGCCGCCTCGACCGCGATCTCGCCGATGGTGACGCGCTACGGCAAGCACACCTCGTGCGTGTCGATCGAGCTGCCCAAGAGCCTGCTGGTCTTCGACGCCGGCTCCGGGATCAGCCTGCTCGGCAACGAGCTCAACAAGACCCCGCGCGCCAACAAGGAGCTGTGGCTGTTCCTGAGCCACTTCCACAAGGACCACGTGGAAGGCCTCCCCGGCTTCCCGTGCGCCCGCGACCCCGGCTACCTGCTCAACATCGCCGGCGCCCGCGAGCCCGACAAGGAGCTGGAGACCCTGCTGGCCGAGGCCTTCGAGCCCGGCTTCGGCGACCAGGCGCCCCCCTGCCGCATCGAGCTGTACGAGCTCATCGAGCAGACCTACGAGATCATGCCCGGCGTGCGCCTGACGGCGTTCTTCGCCAACCACCCCGGCACCACGCTGGGCTTCGTGCTCAACGCCGAGGAGAAGAAGGTCGTGTACTGCCCGGACTCCGAGGTGTACGGCGAGGCCGCGACCGCGCTGCAGGACTACGACGAGAAGCTGGGCGGCCTGATCCGCGACGCCGACCTGCTGATCCACGACGGCCGCTACACCGACGAGGACTACAAGGGGAACCGCAACAACGGCCATTCCAGCTTCAT
>JACQBB010000232.1 GCA_016194625.1 Elusimicrobiota bacterium
CGGTCAAGAGCCCGTGGCCGGCCAACGACACCGTGTGGGCCCACCTGCTCGTGCCGAGGTCCGCCGCGGGCCGCCGCGCGCCGGCGGTGCTGATCCTGCCGGTGATGGCGGCGCCGAACGTCTGGATCGAGACGCGCTTCGCGCGCCACTTCGCCCGCGACGGCCTCGCGGTGATGTGGGTCGAGATGCCGACCCAGTTCCATCGCCGCCCGGACCCGTCCGAGCCGAGCGGCCAGGTGTTCCTGGCCCGGACCCCGGCGCGCCTGGCCGCCAACTTCCGCCAGTCGGTCCTGGACGCGCGGCGCGCGCTGGGCGTGCTGGCCTCCCGCCCGGAGGTGGACGCGGACCGCATCGGCGTCTTCGGCATCAGCCTGGGGGCGATCGTCGGCTCGGTGCTGTACTCGCTCGACGCGCGTCCCCGCTTCGGGGTGTTCCTCCTGGGCGGGTCCGACTTCCCGTCCTTGGCGGTGGACAGCTCCCTGACCGGGCCGTTCGTCCGGAAGATGGGCATGAAGGCCGGGGACCTGCGCGGCGCGTGGGCGGGGCTGGAGCCGGACGCGCCGAAGGCCGGCAAGCCGGCCCTCCTCGTCAACGCCCGCTGGGACACCGTCATCCCCGCGGCCAACGCGCGACGCCTGGCCGAGGCCTTCCCGGAGGCCCGCCAAGTCTGGGTCCCGGGGGGGCATTACACCGCCATCCTTCATATGGTCTGGATGCCGGCGTGGGTCTCCGCCCGCCTGCGGGAGGCGTTAGGGGAGCCGTCCCGGTAAAAAAACGATTAAACGGGCTTCCAACCCTTGACAGGGGGTCCGGGCCGCCCTAAACTAGAGCCTAAGGACCGGAACCAAGGAGGACGTATGAAGATTTTCCGTTGGTCGGCGGTGGCTTTGGCGGTGGCGGCGGGCGCCGCGGTCGGTTGCTCGTCCGGCGGCTGCGGCGGCACCAACATCAATTCCAACAGCAACACTCCGGTGGTGACCTGCGGTCCCGGCACGGCTCAGCAGGGCGGGATCTGCGTCCCGACGCACAACGTGAACGCGCATTGAGGCGGCGGAGGAACGATATGAAGAACATGATCCTGCGGGCTTCGGCGGTCGCCCTCGCTCTCGCGGCGGGCGCCGCGGTCGGCTGTTCCTCCGGCGGCTGCGGCGGGACGAACATCAACTCCGACTCCGGCGGCTCGAACCCGACGAGCATGGCGTGCGGCAACGGCACTTACCTGAACGCCCAGCATCAGTGCGTGCCGCTGCCGAGCAACAACAACACGCAGGCCGCGCAGACGAACTACATCTCGAACTGACGCTCTCGGACCCAGAGACGAACGCCCCGCGTCGCTCGCGCGACGCGGGGCGTTCCGTCCCCGGAGGGAGCGTCAGCGCCCGAGGTTGACGGGGGGCGGCGGCTGCTGTCCCTGCCCCTGCATCGCCTTCTGGATGTCGGGGGTGTTCATGACGTCCTTCATCATCTTGTTCTGGTCCATCTTCGAAGGATCGCCCGAGCCGATCATCGCGGTGATGCTGGGGGGGAGGCCGAGGCTCCCGGTCACGTTCGAGATCAGGTCCTTGAGCACGCGGTCGTTCTGCAGGACGCTCATCGCGGACCCGGTGAGGTCTCCCGGGGCCTGCTTCATCCCGTCGACGACGAACTCGCGGATCTCCGGCTTGCCCGCGTACTTCTTGAGCATCGTCCCGAGGTTCGGGGCTTTGGACAGGCCGATCATGAACGCGATGGGGTCGTGGTTGCGCGCGTAATCGTCGTTGAGCTTCTTGAGGTCGGGGTAGCTCATCCAGTCGCGGCCGTACTGGCGGATGACGGGGTACTTGGCGGTCATCTTCTCGGCGAACCGCCGCACGTCGCCCTCGTGCTTGCGCGCGTTCTCGGTGAAGGAGGCGTGGGACTCCTGCTTCTTCTGCTCCGGACCGGACGGCGCCGCCGGTCCGGAGGAGCCGGGCGAGCCCGAGCTGGAGTTCGAGTCGACGATCCGGATGCCCGCGTCGGCCTTCATCATGTCGAGGCTCGAACGGGGCTGTCCGGGGGGCGGGGCCGCGGGCGCGGCCGCGACGGGGCGCGGCGCCGAGGGCGCGGTCGCGATGTCGAACCCGCTCGTGTCCAGTCCGCCCCCGCCGCGGTTCGAGACGAGGTACCAGCCGACGACCCCGACGAAGGAGCCGAGCACGGCGACGCCGGTGACGATCCAGCCGAGGCGGCCGCCGCGGGGGGAGGGTTCGTCGCTCATGACGTGATTATGTCCCCCGCCGGTTCGTCCGTCAAGACCCCCCGCGCCGGGCGGAGGGTTCTCATTCCTGAAACATCATTCAGGTATAATACGCCCGATGAGAGCGCGCGTTCTTCCGCTTTTCGCGGCGTTTTTCGCGGCCGCGGCGCCGTGCGGCGCCGTCGCGTTCAACGACGTCCGGCCCGGCCCGCGGGCCATGGGCATGGGACAGGCGTTCGGCGCCCTGGCCGACGACGCCTTCGGCCCCTTCTACAACCCCGCCGGCTCGGCGAACACGCCGTTCATCCAGGCGGCCGGCCAGCTCGGCCGCCTCCAGTCGCCGCGCGGGACGCTGACCCACGCCGCCGGCGCCTACCTGCGCCCCTACGAGCCGATCAACTCCGCGACGGTCGGCGCCGCCTACCATCTCGAGCGCCAGGCCAACGGCGGCGACATGGACACCTTGCTGTTCAACTACGCGCAGGAGGTCCGCGTCCAGGACGTCCCGCTGTCGAAGCCGCTGAAGGTCGGCGGGAACTTCAAGTTCGTCAACGTGGACAAGGGCCGCGCGGGCGGCGGCGGGAAGTTCGGCCTGGGCTTCGACGCCGGCGTCCTCGCGCGCACGGAGATGGGCCTGTCGATGGGCGCCGCGCTGACCGACCTGACCAGCAGCGTCGGGGTCCCCCGCGGAGGCCTCCTGCTCGCGACCGCGTACACCTGGCAGAGGCGCGTGACCTTCGCGGGCGACTTCCGCGTCAAGGGCGGACTCGCCGAGTTCTATCCCGGCGTCGAGGCGACCTTCCACCAGGGCCTGCTGAAGGTCCGCGCCGGCAAGGGGATGAGCCTGGACGGGGTGAGCACCGTCGCCTTCGGCCTGGGCCTGAACTTCTCGCCGGTCATCCTCGACATCGCGATGTCCCTGCCGGCCTCCGGCATCAACCGTCCCGGCGGCGGCTATCAGGCCGGCCTGCACTACCGTTTCGGGGCGCCCTCGTTCGCCGGCCAGTTCGTCGGCTCGGCCGCGGCGGAGGCCGAGCGCCTGCGCCGCGAGATCGACCGCCTGGAGGACCGCCGCAAGACCCTCGACCAGGAGGCGCAGACCGCCGAGTCGAACAAGGCGGCGGCGACCTCGGAGCTGCGCGTCCTCCAGAAGCGCGCGCAGGAGGCGCAGGACGAATACCGGGCGCTCCTTAAGAAGAACGAGGAGCTCGACTACCGCGCCGCCGACCGCGCCGCCGGGATGGGGCCCGGGGCGAAGCCGGTCGCGGTCCCGAAGGCGCCGCCGCGCCCCGCGCCGCCGGCGTGGCCGAAGTCGCACCGCGTCGCCACGGGCGATACCCTGCGCTCGATCGCCGGCAAGTTCTACGGCGACCCGAACCTGTGGGAGCGGATCTACGACGCGAACCCGGACAAGGTCGACCGGGGCCTGCCCGTCGAGGGGGCGACGCTCGTGATCCCGCCGCCGAAGCCCTAGAGCCATGGCCGCCATCGGAGTGCTCGCCGCCGAGACCGGGGACCGCGAGGAGCTGAGCCTGCTCCTCGGCGAGCTCGGCCACCGCGCCGAGGGGGCCGGCGCGCTCGAGGAGGCGCTGTCCGCCGCGCGCGAGCGTCGGCCGCGCGCCTTCGTCGTCGTCGACGGCGGCGGGGCCGACGCCGAGGTCCTCGCCCGCGAGCTGTCGCGCGCGTTCCCGCTCGTGCCCGTCGTCGTCGCGCTGAAGACCCGCGACGCCCGCCGCGCGGTCGCGCTGATGCGCGCGGGCGCCTCCGAGGTCGTCGCGCCGCCGTGGACGCGCGAGGACCTGAAGGCCTGCGTGTCGAAGAGCCTGCGCGCGGCCGGCACCGTGCTCTCGCCTCTGCGCCTGGCGCCGCGCCGCCGCTCGGCGGTCTGGTACGCGGTCTGCGTCGGGGCGTTCCTGGCGGCCGCGCTGGGGACCGCCTCCCTGCGCCGCGCGGAGCGCCTGCGCGCCGCGGCGGCCGCGCGCGTGGACCAGTGGCCGCTCGCCGTCGCCCATCCCGCGGGCCTCGCGTTCGACGGCAAGGACATCTGGGTCGTCGACTGGTTCACGCAGTCGTTCTACCGCCAGTCGCGCGAGGACGCGCGCGTGCTCTCGGTCGCGCACCTGACCAGCGAGACCCCGGTCGCCGCCTCGTTCGCGCCCGACGGGCTGTGGACGGTGACCGCCGACGGGACGATCACGCGCCGCATGCGCGACGCCAAGCTCACGCCGCTGCAGCGCTACGCGAAGGCCGCGCCGAACTCGGCGGGCCTGGCGTTCGACGGCCTGTACCTGTGGACGCTCGACGAGCGCAGCAGGACCCTCACCAAGCGCCTGCTCGACGAGGCGCTGACGCCGGTCGCGCATTGGCGCCTGCCAGGCCTCAAGCCGGTCGCGCTGGTCTGGGACGGGCGCGCGCTGTGGACGCTCGACGCGGGCGACCGCGTCCTGCGCCGCCACGACCTGGAGCGCCCCGACCTGGCGCTGACGCTCGTGCCCCTGCCCGAGTACGGCGACGGCGTCTACGCGCCGACCGGTCTCGCGTGGGACGGGACGCGCTTCTGGACGGTCGCCGAGCGCCGCGACGGCAAGGGGCCGGGCCGGCTGTTCCGCCACTCGGAGAACGCGCGATGAGCCGGACCCCGTCGCCGGTCCCGGTCGCGCTGAGCTTCCCGCCGTCGTCGGCGCGCCAGGACGCGTGGGGCAAGCTCCTCGGCCTGACCGCGGGCGGCGCGGAGCTGACCACGGCGGTCCGCCTCGTCAAGGGCGAGGGCGTCCTGCTCGCGTTCGAGCTGGGCGGCGAGGCCTTCGAGTCCCTGCGCGCGCTCGTCGTCCACGCCGAGGAGGACGACGGCCACCGGCGCGCGGAACTGCGCTTCGTCGACGAGGTCGAGCGGCGGCGCCTCGCCAAGGCGCTGACCGAGGTCCTCTCGCGCTCGTGACCGCTCCCCGCGCCGCGGTCCTGTTCGCCTCGTTCGGCGGCCCCGGGTCGCCCGCCGAGGTCATGCCCTTCCTGGAGCACGTCACGCGCGGCCGCGGCATCCCGCGCGAGCGCCTGCTCGGCGTCGCGGCCCACTACGAGCGCATCGGCGGCCGCTCGCCGATCGTCGAGATCACCCGCCGCCAGGCGGACGCGCTGCAGGCCGCGCTCGCGGCCGTCGGCGACCCGCGGCGCGTGTACCTGGGCCAGCGCCACTCGGCGCCCTTCTTCGAGGACGCGTTCGCGCGCATGGCCGCCGACGGCGTCGCGCGCGTCCTGGTCTTCGTCACCGCGGCGTTCCGCTCGGAGGCGAGCCTGGAGCGCTACGTCGAGGCCGTCGAGGCCGCGCGCGCGAAGGCCGGCCCCGCGGCGCCCGCCGTCGAGTTCGTCGGCCCCTGGTCCGACCATCCGCGCTTCGTCGCCGCGCTGGCCGCGCGCGCGCGGGAGGCCGCGCCGGCCGCGGGCGTCCCGTGGGTGTTCACCGCCCACTCGATCCCCTGCGCGATGGCCAAGGCGTCGACCTACGTCGAGGAGCTGCGCCGGACCGCGGGGCTGGCCGCGGCGGAGTGCGGGGCCGCGGATTGGCGGCTCGCGTTCACCAGCCGCAGCGGCAGCCCGCGCGACGCCTGGCTGGAGCCGGACGTCTCCGTCGTCATCCGCGAGGCCGCGGCGGCGGGGACGCGCGAGCTGTTCCTCGTGCCGTTCGGCTTCGTCGCCGACCACGTGGAGGTGCTCTACGACCTCGACGTGGAGGCGAAGGCGGCCGCCGACGCCGCCGGCGTGCGCTTGACGCGCGCGGCCACCGTCGGCGACCATCCCGAATTCGTCGCGATGATGGCCGAGGTCGTCCGGGCGGGGGCGCCCGCGGAGCGCGCGCTGGCCGTCGACTCGAGCGCCACGCGCTTCCGCGACGGGTCCGCGGCGTCCGCGGTCGGACGCGGCTCGCGCGTCTGCCACTGCTTCCCGGGGCGGGCCGACGCGCCCTGCCTGCGCGGCGCTTAGCCTTCCGAGCCGCCGGAGCCGCCGCCCTTCATCAGGAAGGCCCCGGCCAGGACGCCGAGCGCGCCGCCGACGACCATCCCCACGGGGCCGAGGAAGGCCCCGAACATCGCGCCGAACAGCCCCACCAGCGTGATCCGGGCGACGGTCGGCTTGTCGAGCGTGAACCCGCCGCCGCCCGAGGACGCTCCGGGGCCCTTGTCGGCCCCGGGCGCGGGGGGAACTCCGGTCGTCGTGCGCATGTCGCTGACGCCGGGGCCGGAGGCGGAAAGGGTCGGGCGCGCGGTCTCGCCGCCGGGCCCGGCCTTGGCGGGCGGACCGGACTTCGCGGGCGGCGTCTGCTCGCAGGGGCCTCCGTCCATCGAGCCGGCGGCGCCCGCCTGCGCCTTCAACTGGGAGAACGCGGTCGCCGCGGACGGGCACGGCTTCAGGGCGGCCGGACCGGCTTTCGTCGGGAGCGCGCCGCCGTAGGCGGGGACGTCGAGCGCGGCGAACAGTCCGGCGGGGTCCTTCTTGAGCCCCGTCGCGAGGCGCCCGATCAAAGGGGTCTCCGGGTAGTCCGTCTTCGGAGGCTTCTGCGCCAGGCCCGTCTGCAGAGTCTTGCGCGCCCCGGTCAGGGCGACGACGGCGTTCGTCTGCCAGGTCTCGGCGTCCGGGGCCGCCTTGAGCTTGGCGGTGACGGCGGCCTCGCCGCCGCCGGCCGCCCGGGCCTGCCTCAGCGCGGTGACCACGGAGGCGGCGAGGACGGGGTCGCCGGAGACCTGGGCGTAGAACGCCTCCTGTTCGAGCGGGTCGGCGAACAGGCGCTTGGCGGCGTCGCGGTACTCCGCCTCGGCGTCGGCGACGCTGAGCGGCGCGGGCGCCCGCGCCGCGGCCTTCTTCGCCGAGCGCGGAGCGGCCAGGGCGGGGACGGCGAGGAGCAGTGCGGCGGCGAACTCGAGGCGGAGCATGGGGTCCTCTGGTCCGGGAACGCTTCCTTCGAGTGTAGACCCGCCGTCCCGCCCTGTCAATGGGGGCGGTCCTTGGCGCGGGTCGGGAAAAATGATAGTTTGGGGCCATGACGACCTCGACGCTCCCCCGACGGACGGCGCTGTTCGAGTCGCACAAGCGGCTCGGCGGACGCATCGTGGACTTCCACGGCTGGGAACTCCCGGTGCAGTACGAATCGATCATCAAGGAACACGAGGCGGTCCGCAACCGCTGCGGGCTGTTCGACGTGTCCCACATGGGCCAGGTCTTCGTGACCGGCCCCGACGCGCTCGCCTTCCTCCAGAAGGTCAACGCCAACGACATCTCCAAGATCGGCCCGGGCAAGGCGATCTACTCGCACCTGCCCAACGAGCGCGGCGGCGTCGTGGACGACGTGATCGTCTCCTGCCTGGCCAAGGACCGCTACCTGGTCGTGGTCAACGCGGCGACGGCCGACAAGGACTTCGCCTGGTTCACCGAGCACGCGAAGGGGCTGGACGTCTCCCTGGAGAACAAGTCCGACCATTACGGCATGATCGCGGTGCAGGGACCGAAGGCCGCGCCCCTGATCGAGCTGCTGGCGCCGTCGGCGACCAAGCTGCCGCGCTTCGGCGCGCTCGAGCTCGAGCTGTACGGCACGCCCTCCTTCATCACCCGCACCGGCTACACCGGCGAGGACGGCGTCGAGTTCATCGTCCCCAACCACATCGTCGTGCGCGTCTGGGAGGACCTGCTCGCGCAGGGCCAGTCCTTCGGCGTGACGGCGTGCGGACTGGGCGCGCGCGACGTCCTGCGCCTGGAGGCCGGCTACCTGCTCTACGGCTCGGACATCGACGACGAGCACTCGACCTACGAGGCGAACTACGGCTGGGTCGTGAAGCTCGACAAGGGCGACTTCATCGGCCGGGCGGCGCTCGCCAAGCAGAAGGCCGAGGGCGTGAAGCGCCGGCTCACCGGCGTGAAGCTGCTCGAGCGCGGCGTGCCGCGCCACGACACCCCGGTGCTCGTCGGCGGCAAGGAGGCCGGCAAGCTCTGCTCGGCCACCTACTCGCCGTGCCTGCAGGCCGGCATCGGCGTCGGCTACCTGGACCGCCCGGACCTGGCGCCCGGGACGAAGTGCGCGGTCGTCCTGCACGGCCGCGAGGTCCCCGCCGAGGTCGTCAAAGTCCCGTTCTACGTGTCGCCCAATCTCAAGAAGGGAGCCTAAGACCATGTTCGACCCCAAGACGCTCAAGTTCATGAAGTCGCACGAGTGGTTCGCCGCCGACGGCACCGTCGGCATCTCGGACCACGCGCAGAAGGAGATCACCGACGTGGTCTTCGTCGAGCCCCCGAAGGTCGGCCGCAAGGTCAAGCAGGGCGAGGCGTGCGCGGTCGTCGAGTCGGTGAAGGCCGCGTTCGACATCTACGCGCCGATGTCCGGCGAGATCGTCGCCGCCAACGCCGACGCCGCCAAGGACCCGGCGATCGTCAACCGCGAGCCCTACGGCAAGGGCTGGCTGTTCAAGATCAAGCCTTCGGCCCCGGCCGAGTCGTCCGCGCTGATGGACCAGGCGGCCTACGAGCAGTTCCTCGCCACCGAGGCCGCGCATGGAAGCCACTAAGGAGCGCGCCGCGGCCGCCCTGCCCGCCGCCGACGACTTCTCCCGCCGCCACATCGGCTCCGGCGCGGCCGACCAGGCCGCGATGCTCGCCCTGCTCGGCAAGGACAGCCTCGACGCGCTGACCGACGCCGTCGTCCCGGCCGGCATCCGCCTCAAAGGTCCGCTGGCCCTGCCCGCGGCGGCGTCCGAGGCCGACGCGCTGGCCGAGCTGCGCCGCCTCGCCGCGAAGAACTCCGTCTGGCGCTCGTACCTGGGCCAGGGCTACCACGACACCGTCACGCCGCCCGTCATCCTGCGCGAGGTCCTCGAGAACGCCGGCTGGTACACCGCCTACACGCCCTACCAGCCCGAGATCTCCCAGGGCCGCCTGGAGGCGCTGCTCAATTTCCAGACCGTCGTCATCGACCTGACCGGCCTGCCGGTCGCCAACGCGTCCCTGCTCGACGAGGGCACCGCCGCCGCCGAGGCGATGGCGCTGTGCCTGCACGCGTCCGAGGACCCCGCGGGCCGAGCGTTCTTCGTCTCCAAGGACTGCCATCCGCAGACCGTCGAGGTCGTGCGCACGCGCGCCAAGCCGCTCGGCGTGGAGGTCGTCGTCGCCGACGCGCTCCCGGCGGGCCGCAAGCTCCTGGGCGCGCTCGTCCAGTACCCGGACACGCACGGCCGCGTGAAGGACTGGTCGGCCTTCGCCGACGCGGTCCACGCCGCCGGCGGCCAGCTCGTCGTCGCCGCCGACCCGCTGGCGCTGACGCTGTTCAAGGCTCCCGCCGAGTTCGGCGCCGACATCGCCGTCGGCTCCACCCAGCGCTTCGGCGTCCCGATGGGCTTCGGGGGCCCGCACGC
>JACQBB010000233.1 GCA_016194625.1 Elusimicrobiota bacterium
CCCGGGAGGACTTCCTGGCCCGCATCAAGCGCCAGCTCCCGCAGAAGGGCGTCATCGGCGTGTTCAACCGCTCCCACTACGAGGACCTGGTCGTGCCCAAGGTGTACGGCACCTTCTCCGCGGAGGAGATCGAGTCCCGCTACCGCAAGATCAACGAGTTCGAGAAGGAGCTGGTGGCGCAGGGCGTGCTCATCGTGAAGATCTTCCTGCACGAGTCTAAAACGATGCAGAAGGAGCGCCTGCAGGCGCGCCTGGACCGCCCGGAGAAGCGCTGGAAGTTCTCGCTGGCCGACCTGGAGACGCGCAAGATGTGGGACGAGTTCCACGCGGCGTACGCCGAGGTCATCGCGCGCACCAGCACGCCGTGGGCGCCGTGGCGCGTGGTCGGCGCCGACGACAAGCCCAACCGCGACGCGAAGGTGGCGCGCATCCTGCGCAAGGCGCTGTCCCGCCTGGGTCTGCGCTACCCCGACCCGCCCGACACGAAGGGCGTGGTCATCCCCGATTAGGCCCGCCCGCGCCTAGGTCTCCTGTCCCGCCGCCGGGGACCGAGCGTCTCATGTCCCGAGGGGCGCGTCCGCGCTAGGATACCGCCATGACCAAGTCCCTCTCCGCCGCCCTGCTCTGTCTCGCCGTGGCCGCCTCCGCCCAGGCGCCCGAACTGGACGCGTCCGCCGCCGCCGACTCGGTGCGCGCGATGCGCGCGCTGAAGACCTCGGCGGCCGCCGCCGCGCCCGCCGCCGCCGGCGGCGTGGGCGACTACAGCGAGGGCTGGCGCATGGGCATGCTCTCGAAGTTCTCCGTGAAGGGCTGGGTGACCAAGTCCGGGGAAGGCGAGCTCCTGATGGGCGCCGACTCCTCGGTCGCCTACGAGGGGACGGGCGACGGCCGCAAGATGGTCAATCCCTGGGAGTTCTCCTGCGACCCCTCGAAGGAGTCCTCGGTCGTCCCCCTGCGCGGTCAGTACGTGGTCGTCAAGTACCGCCAGTACATGCTCAACAACCCGCTGAAGCGCGACACCGACTACGAACTGCTCGAGATCTCCCCGGTGGACAAGGTCTCCAAGCCGTCGTCCGCCTGCGAGAACGGCGGGGCGCGCGGCTCGGACTCCAAGGGTTTCCGCGTCGCCCGCATCGTGAAGGCCAGCTACAAGGGGACCGTCAACAAGTCCTACGAGATCAAGGTCCAGATGGGCGGCTCGGGCAACGAGTTCTACGACATGTCCGTGTCCGACCCCGCGATGTTCGACTGCGCGGTGAAGTGGCTCAAGTCCGGGGGGAAGGCGACCGTCTTCTACAAGCAGTCGTTCCTGTTCAACCCGCTGAACCGCAACACGGGCTACGACATCGTCCGCATCGAGCCCCTGCCCTCGCTGGACTGAGTCAGCCGGCCATCCCGGACCCGCCCGGAGAGGGCGGCGGCGTCCCCGGAGCGCCGGGCGCGCCCTCGGACTTCGGCGGTCCGCCCCGGCTCGCCGCGTCCTGGAGGATGAAGATGTCCACGTCCAGGCGCGCGCCCATCACGCCCAGCCAGCGCAGGTCGTCGCGCTCGAAGCGCAGCATCGGCGCCTGCTTGCGGTGCACGGTGCACACGAACTCGATCGAGCACTCGTTGGTCAGCGCCCCGATCTTCTGCGCCGCGGGGGCCAGGCGCTTGAGCATGGCTTTGATGTGGTCGTCCAGCGACGCGCTGAAGATGGACTTGGACTCCAGCACGAAGCCGTGCTTCTTCTCCACGTTCCCGAACCGCCCGCGCGCGTCGCCCAGCTTCCAGGTCTCGTCGGCGGTCAGGCCGGTGCGCGCCGCGACGTCGGCGGCGGTGAGCGTGGCGCTCAGGATGCGGAAGGTGACGGCGGTCGTCTCTCTCGGGGGCATGCCGCGAGTTTAGCCGGACGCGCGCGGCCCGTCAAGGCCGCCCTCAGTGGCGGAAGTGGCGCACGCCGGCGGCCACCAGCGCCAGGCCCTTGCGGTCGCAGGCCAGCGCCGCGTCCTTGTCCTCGGCGGCGCCGCCGGGGTGGATGACGGCGGAGACGCCGCCCTCGGCGGCGGCCAGGATGTGCTCGGCGGTCAGCGCGCCGTCGGAGGCCAGCACCAGCGGCTCGCCCGCGGCCAGGATGGGGTGGCGCTCCTGGGATTTGACCAGCGCGAGACGGACGGCGTCCAGGCGCGAGGTCTGGCCGGAGCCGACGCCGATGACCGCGGTGCCGCGGGCGATGACGGCGGCGTGGGTGCGCGCGTGCATGGCCGTGTGCCAGGCCGCGGTCAGGCCGGCCAGCTCGCGCTCGGTGGGGGCGCGCTTGGAGGCGGTCTTCAGGCCGTCGGCGAACGGGCGCTGGTCCTTCTCTTGGACGAGCATGCCGCCGGCCACCGCGCGCAGGTCCAGCTCGTGCGGGGCGATCAGCGCCGAGGGCAGGGTCACCAGGCGGATGTCCTTCTTGGACTTGAGCAGGCGCAGGGCCTTGGCGGAGAACTCGGGCGCGGCGATGCAGGACACGTACTCGGAGGCGAAGAACTCGGCGGCGTCCTCGCCGACCTCGCGGTTGACGGCGGCGGTGCCGCGGAAACAGCCGCGCGGGTCGCCGGAGTAGGCCAGGCGCGCGGCCTTGGCCAGGCCGGTGGCGGTGGCGAATCCCGCGGGGACGGCGTGCTTGACGATGGCGCAGGCGGGCTCGCGCACGGCGTTGGCCAGCTCCCAGGCCGTCTCCAGGTCCAGGTAG
>JACQBB010000244.1 GCA_016194625.1 Elusimicrobiota bacterium
AGGTGGACGTCGAGGACGACGGCTCCGTGTTCATCGCGGGCGTCGATCCCGTCGGCTGCGAGCAGGCGAAGGCCGAAGTCGAGGCCCTCCCGCTCGAGGCCGAGGTCGGCAAGATCTACAAGGGGCACGTCGTCTCCATCAAGGAGTTCGGCGCGTTCGTCGAGATCTTCCCGGGCAAGGAAGGCCTGCTCCACATCTCGCAGATCGACGTCAAGCGCATCGCCCGCGTCGAGGAAGTCCTCAAGATCGGCGACGAGGTCGAGGTGAAGTGCCTCGAAGTCGACGAGAACGGGAAGATCCGCCTGTCGCGCAAGGCGGTCACCAACCCCGGCTCCGAGAACGACACTCCCGGACCGCGCCGCGACGGCCCGCCCCGCGAGCACGCGGGAGGCCGGGGGCGCGACCGCGGCGGCCGCCGCTAAGGAGAGAATCCCGACATGGCCAAGAAGACGGAGACGCCGAAGAACGGGAACGGGTCCTCGGGCCCGCTCGAGACTCTGAAAGCCGTCTACGACTTCATGACCCAGAACGGTCTCGACACCGTCGAGATCGCCGAGGACGGGGCCCAGATCAAGCTCGTCCGCCGCAAGAATCAGACCGTGCAGGTCGCCGTGCCCGTGCCCGTCGCGGTGGGGGGAGCCGTCGCTCCCTCCGCCGCGCTGGACGCGGGAAGGATTTCCTCTGCCGCGTCCGTGCCGGGTCCGAAGGATCCCGGCCCGGCGCTCCCCGCGGGCCCGTCGGTGAAGTCTCCGATGATGGGCATCTTCTACCGGGCGCCGTCCCCGTCCAGCCCGCCCTTCTGCAAGGAAGGCGACTCGGTCAAGCCCGGCCAGGTCATCTGCATGATCGAGGCAATGAAGGTCTTCAACGAGATCAAGGCCGAGTTCCCGTGCACGATCGTGAAGTGCCTGGTCGAGAACGGCAAGCCGGTGAAGGCCGGACAGGACCTGATCATCGTCTCGCGCTGACGCCTCCGGCGCCCGACGCGAACGCCCCGCGGCGACGAGCCGCGGGGCTTCTTTTTTCTTCTTGACAGGAGCCCGCCCCCGATACACACTATACACATGAAACGGACGAATCTTGTGCTTGATGAGTCATTGCTCAAGGAGGCGGTCGCGCTCTCCGGAGCGAAGACTTTCTCGATGACCGTGGACATCGCGCTCCACGATTTCGTGCGGAGGGCGAAGGCGCGGAGGATCTTCGAGCTCGCCGGCACCGGCGCTTGGGAGGGAGACCTCGCGGAGATGCGGGGGGACTCTCCGCGCCGCCGGAAGTCCGGGAGGCGCCGGCGGTGATCCTCGTCGACACCTCGGTCTGGATCGAGATGATCCGCGGCGGGATGAAGGGCCGGGCGAACGCCGCCTTCGACATCGAAGAGGCCGTGACCTGCCTCCCGGTCGTGCAGGAGGTCCTTCAGGGCATCCGCGACGAGGCCATGTTCCGGATCGCCCGCGAGTCGCTGTTCTCCCTGCCGATCGTCGAATCTCCGCTCGGTCCGGAGACCTATGAACGGGCCGTCGAGCTCTACCGCCTGGCGCGCCGCCAGGGCCTGACGGTCCGCTCGTCCGTCGACTGCCTGATCGCCGCCTGCGCCCTGCGCCACGACCTCACCGTCCTCCATCGGGACCGCGATTATGCGGCGCTGGCGAGAGTCTCCGGCCTGCGCGAACGCCGCCTCTGATGCCCCGGCCATCCCGCCCGGCTCGCGCCGAGTTATCCACAGAAAAATCGCGCGATTTCCCCGTGGATATCTCCCCGTCGCCGTCGGGGCCATGCATGGGCAAACGCCCGTAAAACCGCTATAATCCGGGCTTCGGAGGCGTCGAGGCACTCTCGGAGATTCTTCTTTGCCCACACACCGGTACAAGGCGGCGGCGAAAGCGACGAAAGGCGGCGGCAAGGGCCGCAAGGACATCCTGCCTTCGGCCCTGCGCTGGATCACCTTCTTCCTCGGCGCCGTGTACCTGTCCTGGGCGCTGGTCTTCCCGGACCCGAGCATGTCCGGCGGGATCGGCTCCGCCGTCGCCGGCTTCCTGTTCCGCCAGTTCGGCGACGCCGCCTACATCCTCCCGCTGTTCCTGTTCAACGGCTTCCTCCAGCACGTCCTGCGCGGCAAGACGACCGGCTGGATGGTGACGACGCTCGCCTCGTTCTTCGGCCTGGTCGCGGGCACCGCGCTGTTCGCCAAGATCGGCTTCTGGGCCGGCGCGGACATGACGGCCGCGGGCGGCGCGTGGGGCGCGGCGATCGCCGGCGTGCTGACCTCGGGCATGGGCGGCGTCGGAGCGTTCATCCTGTCGCTCGGCGTGATGCTGTTCGCGATGCAGATCGTGTTCGAGATCCGCTGGGCCGCCGTCGCCGCGTGGGCGTGGGGACTGCTCGCCGAGGACTACGCCGAGTGGACCAAGGCCCGCGCCGAGCTGAAGGCGCAGAAGGCGAAGGCCCCGTCGCAGGACGACGCCGCCAAGAAGAAGACCGCCGACCCCAAGGCCGCCGCGAAGGACGCCAAGCCCGTCGAGACCCTGCCTCCTCCGAAGCCGGTGGACACGCGCGCGGTGAAGCCCGCCGGCGAGAACGGGGCTCTGCCCAAGCTCGTCGAGGTCAAGGACGCCAAGCCCAAGGCGGCGTCCTCCAACGGCGACTCGCCGCGGCCGACCGCGCCCGCGCCGACCTCCACCTACAAGGACTACAAGCTCCCGCCGATCGACCTGCTCAGCCTGCCGCCGGACCAGAAGCAGCGCGGCAAGCCGACCGAGGCCGAGATCGCCTCCGCCGTGGCCGACCTGGAGCGCACGCTGAAGAGCTTCGAGATCGAGGCGCACGTGTCCGGCTACTCGCCGGGCCCCGTCATCACGCGCTACGAGATCGCGCCCGCGCCCGGCGTGAAGGTCAGCTCCATCGTCGCGCTCGAGAACGACATCGCGCTGGCGATGCGCGCCAAGGGCATCCGCATCATCGCGCCGATCCCGGGCAAGGCCGCCGTCGGCATCGAGATCCCCAACGCCCGCCAGGCCGCCGTCGTCCTGCGCGAGATATTGCAGTCCGAGGCCCTGCCGCCGTCGGCGCCGCTGCTGTCGTTCGCGCTCGGCCTGTCGGCGAGCGGCGAGCCGGTGTCGGCCGACATCGCCAAGATGCCGCACGTGCTGGTCGCCGGCGCGACCGGCTCCGGCAAGTCGGTGCTGATCCACTCGATGGTGCTGTCCGTCCTGTTCCGCGCCCGCCCCGACGAGGTCAAGTTCGTCCTCATCGACCCCAAGCGCACCGAGCTGACCTTCTACGAGGGCATCCCGCACCTGTTCGACCCGATGGTGGACCCCGCCCGCGTGTCCGTCATCACCAGCCCCAAGGAGGCCGCGAAGGCGCTGAAGGCGCTCGTCAGCCTCATGGAGAAGCGCTACGAGAAGCTCCAGCTCCACGGCGTGCGCAACCTGGACGGCTACAACGCCGAGGCCGACAAGAAGGGCCTGCCGCGCGACTTCCACGTGGTCGTCGTCATCGACGAGCTGGCCGACCTGATGCTCATCGCCGGCGACGTGGTCGAGGACGCGATCCAGCGCCTGACCCAGATGGCGCGCGCCGTCGGCATCCACCTGGTGCTGGCGACCCAGCGCCCGTCGGTGGACGTCATCACCGGCGTCATCAAGGCCAACCTGCCCAGCCGCATCGCCCTCCAGGTGATCTCGAAGGTGGACTCCAAGGTCATCCTGGACTGCACCGGCGCGGAGGCCCTGCAGGGCCGCGGCGACCTGCTGTACCTGTCCAGCGGCGCGCAGAAGCCGGAGCGCTGCCAGGGCGCCTTCGTGTCCGAGGACGAGATCCGCAAGGTCGTGTCCTACCTGAAGACGCAGGGCAAGCCCGACTACCCGATGCTGGAGACGATGGCGGCCAAGGGCTCGGCCGCGGCCGACCTGGCGCAGTTCGGCGTGGAGCCGCTCGAGTTCTCGCAGGCGCTGAAGCTGGTGATCGAGCGCCGGCGCGTCTCCCAGGACCTGCTCAAGAGCCAGTTCGGCTCGTCGGCGCGCGCGACGAACCTGCTCTCGCTGCTGGAAGTCAAGGAGATGATCCACAAGCCCGAGGGCTCCAACCGCTGGGAGATCAACTTCGACATGATCGAGGAGTACATGCGGGCGCACTTCCCGCAGGTGCCCATCGACAAGAAGGACTGATGAAGCTCCTGCTCTGCGCCGTCCTGCTCGCCCTGCCCGCCGCGGCCTCCGCCGCCGGCAGGAAGGCCGCGCCCAAGAAGAACGGCGTCGCGGTCTCGACGGCCGCCGCCGGGACCCCGCTGTACGAGTACGCCGTCTCCAGCGCGCCGCTGACCCTGGACCTGATCGCCGCCCGCTTCGGCGAGGTGGACGGGCGCATGAAGACGCTGAAGGCGACCTTCCGCCAGTTCGTGCGCGTCGAGGACGCGGACTCGGTCCAGCAGGTGGAGGGAGAGGTCTCCTTCCGCAAGCCGGACCTGATGCGCCTGACCCACTCGCTCCCGGAGCCGCAGACCGTCGTCTCCGACGGCGTGTTCCTGTGGGTGTACCGCCCGTCTACGAACCAGGTCATCCAGCGCCGCGTCGAGGAATGGCGCCGCAAGGAGCCGCTCGCCAAGGGCCTGCTCGAGTTCGGCAAGTCCGCCGACCTGCTCTCCAAGTACGACGCCGCCGTGTCCACCGTCTCCGCCCCCGGCGCCGACGGTCACCGCACCTTCGTCGTCGCGCTGACGCCGAAGGCCGGGGACAAGGGCGACTCCGACTTCGTCCTGACGCTGAAAGCGTCGGATAAGGATTTCTTCCCCGGCGAGGCGACGCTGCGCGTCGGCCGCGCCAGCATCCGTTCGACCTTCGAGAACGTCCGCCTGAACCCCGAGTTCCCCGACGAGACCTTCCGCTTCTCGCCGCCGCCCGGCGCCGACGTCTTCTCCGCACCCGACAAGCCATGATGATCGAGAACGAGCCGGACCCGTTGCGCCGCATCCCCACCAAGCGCCCCGCCGAGATCCACGCCGAGGTCGGCGCGGTCCTGCGCGCCGCGCGCCTGAAGCGCGGCCAGTCGCTGGAGGCCGTCGCCCAGCAGAGCCGCATCCCCAAGCGCTACCTGGACGCGCTGGAGAACGACCGCTTCGACGAGTTCCCGGCCTTCGTGTACATGCGCGGCTTCCTGAAGGGCTACTGCGAGCACCTCGACCTCCCGTTCGACGAGATGTGGGCGAAGTTCGAGGCGCCGGCGGCCGCGCCCGCGGCGCCGTCGCCGGCGCCCGCGCCGGCGGCGACGCCCGCGCCCAAGGCCGCGCCCTCCGCGCGCCCG
>JACQBB010000245.1 GCA_016194625.1 Elusimicrobiota bacterium
GACGTCATCTACACCTACTACCCGGAGTACAAGCGCCAGGGCGTGGACGAAGGCATCAACCCCAAGAGCATCATGGTCGTCACGAACCCGATCGTGGACGTCCTCCAGAAGCACTACTTCGACAAGAAGGACTTCTACGACCGGATGGCGACGCCTGAGTTCTTCTCCTCCCGCGGGATCGAGGAGGGGAATTATTACGCGATGACCTGCCATCGCCGCGAGAACGTCCACATCAAGGAGTCCTTCAAGGCCATCCTGGACCTGGTCGCCCAGGCGCCGCGCAAGGTCTACTTCCCGGCCTCCTACCGCACGCAGAAGGTCCTCAAGGAGTACGGCTTCAAGCTGCCGAAGAACGTGATCATGGTCGACCCCGTCGGCTACCAGGAATTCCTGGTCCTGATGACGCGCTCGGCCGGCGTGGTCACGGACTCCGGCACCGTGGTCGAGGAGACCTGCGTGCTGGGCGTGCCGTCCCTGCAGATGCGCAAGTCCTCCGAGCGCCCGCAGACCTACGACGTGGGCTCCAGCGTGAAGTTCGACCCGGCCCAGCCCGCGAAGTACCCGGCCAAGACCGTGTTCGCCAAGCTGGAGGCCCTGCGCGGCCGCAAGTGGAAGCACGGCTTGGGCGACGGCGAGTCCTCCCAGCGCATCTACGAGGACGTGGTCAACCGCCTGCTGACCGGCACGGTGTACATGCACCGGCCGCAGGACTACCACATCGAGACGAAGCGCTCGTACCGCGAAGACGGGATCCGTCTTCAGGCGGCGCGAGGTTCCCGCCTGTCTCTTCGATGAGCGAAGCCGGCATTTCTACCGAGGCCCTGAGGCCTTGCAACCTCTGCGGAAGTTCGGAGGTTCGGCCTTACATTTGGCTCAGAGGGCCACGATTATCGGCGTTGCGGTGTCATCGTTGTAGCCTCGTATACATCGGCAATAATCCAATCCAGGATGCCGAGCTGCCGAAGCTGTACACGATGGAGGCCTATAAAGGCGAACGGCACACGCAATCGAAGGATTGGTACAAGGCGTATTACACGAATTGTTTGGTCGGGTACGACCAATCCTCTGAGGTGATCCTTCAGTTCGAGAACGCGATCTCCCTCATCAGCGCTCTTGCTCCCGGCACGAAGCTGCTCGATGTGGGTTGCGCTACGGGAGTATTCTTGGACGTCGCGCGCCGTCGGGGATTCCAAGTCACGGGGACCGACGTGAGCCCCGACATGGTCGAATATGCGCGGCGGGAATTCGCGATAGATGCCCGGCTCGGCTATCTCGAAACGCAAGGGTTTGGAGACGGCGAGTTCGATGCCGTTACTCTGTTGGACGTCATCGAACACATCCCGACTTACGAAACGGTGATGACCGAGCTTGCTCGCATCATCAAGCCAGGCGGAGTCTTGTTGCTGCGCACTCCGACAGAAGATGGGCTGATGCGGCGGTTGGCAAAACTCCTTTTTGAAGCTTCTGGCCGGCGGTTCGAGATGCCGATGCTTTGGTTCTATTCCTTCGAGCATGTGAATTCGTTCGATCAGGGCACTCTGAGCAAGTTGGTGGAGAAATACGGGTTCCGCGTCGAGCATTGCCATGATGAAAGCGAGACTCCCGAGCGACTCTCCATCCCTGGATATGTGAAGGCCGCTTTGCGGATCTTCGAAGCATTCGCGAGGTTTTTCGGGCTCCGACATAAAATCGTGCTCATCGCGAGAAAACCTGTATGAAGCCGTCGCCTTCCCTTGAGGAGTGCCGCATCTGTGGGGGCGATACCCGCCCGTCCGTACATCGTGGCCGCTGGGAGTATTGGCGTTGTCTCTCATGTTCGTCAGCCGCCATGCATCCCCTGCCGACCGCCGATGAGATCGAGTCCCATTACGCGAAGAAATTCGAATCGGGCAATTACGAGATTTTGCGGAGATTCGCGGATTCATATAGGGACGTCTACCGCGAGTTCCTGGCTTGGATTATCGCGTCGTTCGGCGGGAGTCCCGCCGCGATTCAAGGGAGGAAGCTCCTTGAGGTCGGCTGTTTTACCGGCGAATTCCTGCGCTTGGCGAAAGGTGCAGGTTTCGAGGTGCGAGGATTCGAGTTGCAGGATCATGCGGTCCGGATCGCCGAAGAAACGCTCCCGGGTGTAGTCACGAAGACGGATGTGGATGACGACAACATCGCTGGCCATTCTTATGATGTCGTTTGCCTGTTCGGCGTCGTCGAGCATGTCACCGATCCTCGTCGGCTGATCAAACGCAGCGTCGAGCTTCTAAGCCCAGGCGGGAGGATCTTCATCCAGACCCCTGACCGGAACTCGTGGCCAGCTCGGATCATGGGGGCGCATTGGCCTCCATACGCTCCCGTCGAACACATTCATCTGATGACTGGGGCTGCCCTTGAGGCGATCTTGTCGGAATGCGGATGCGAGGTCATGAGCATGCGTCCGCATTGGAAGCGGCTTCCTGTGGAATATGTGTTCGAGATGCTGAGACACTTTGGGCCTGAGTGGCGGGCGCTTATTGCGCCGTTTTTCGCAGTCTTGCCTCGGGCCCTCCGCAGCGTTTCTTTGCCGTTCTACATCGGCGAAGTTTTTATCGAGGCGCGGAAGCGGGCTGAGTGATGGTGCATCCGCTTTCTCTGGCCGTAGTCTATTCGACCGGCATATTCTCCACCGGGGCCATCGTCGTCGGCGCTCTTCTGTTCTCTCGTGTGCCGGCTTTCCTGAAATCCGCCGAGTCGTTCGCGACGCGGATCGCGGCTTTGACGGCCGCCGTATACTGCTTATGGGCGCTGTTGATGTTGCAGGGGAAGTCGTCGGCGCTGAATTTCTATGCTGACCGCGCGACGGTGCTTGAATTGCTTTGGCGCTCGACGCATGGTCTTGGATTGACCAGCCCGATGTCCGCGGCCTTCTTTACGGGGGACCATTGGTTCGCCGCTCATTTTACTCCGCTCGTTTATCTCATCTACTGGGTCCCTTTCGCTGTCTTCCCGACGCAAACGACCTTGAACGTCCTCCAGGTTGCCATCGTCGCTTCGGGGGCGATCCCGATATGGGTTTCTGCGCGGAGGAGATTAGGGGGCGCGACCGCTGCGCTGGTCGTCATTGCATATTTTTTATACCCCACTGTAGGCTACATCGGTATTTACGGTCCTTCGTTCTTGGAGCCGTCGATCCTTTTGATCGGATGCGCATTGCTCTTCATGAGCGAGGATCGTCCTCTGCCTTTCTTCGTGGCAGCGATCATCGCGCTATCCGTTCGCGAGGAAGTCGGGTTAGTCGTCGCGGCGATTGGCGCCTTCGCCATCATAAGGGGGCGGCGACGTCAGGGCCTTGCGACAATGGCGCTTGGAGCGATTTACACTGGCGTGGCGCTTAAATGGGTCATTCCTCATTTCCGTTCGTCGACAGGCCTGGTATATCTGGCGAATTATGCAAGTTGGGGCGCGACGCCACGGGAGATTTTGGTGAATGCCGCCTTTCATCCGGTGGCGACCATCGCCAAGATGGCCACGCTCCCCCGTTTTGGGAATGCCGTTATGTACCTGTTGCCTCTAGGATTCCTCCCACTGCTGAGCCCCGCATTCCTTGTCTGCGCCCTACCGAACGTCGCGACGACGTTCATGAGTGATTCCGTCACCAACTACAACTTCACGCTCTATTACCTTGCGCCGACGGTGCCCATTCTGTTTTTCGCGTCCATCGACGCCTTGGAGAGTGTGCGCAGCCGATTCAAGACAGGTGCAGCGCGCAGTGCGGCCGCCATGCTTGCCGGGTGCGCCTTGGGCGCCCAGATATTCTTCGGCCCGTCTCCGATATCCATTCAGTTCTGGTCCGAGGCATGGAAAGTGGGCGTGTTTCACACGACGAACTACCACCGCTCCCAATACGTTGCCGGCGCCGCCGCGGAGCGGGCCGCGCTTCTCGCCGCGAGGGTGCCGATGACGGCGCAGGTCTCCGCGGAGCAGCACCTACTCCCGCTGCTCTACGACCGGCGCAGGATGCTGGTCTTCCCGACCGTGGACGCGGAGACGGATTACGTCCTGATCGACCGGTCCAAGAAGGAGAAGGCCGGGTGGGCGGAGACATACGAGTCGTTCCGCGCGGATCCGGAGCGCTATTACGCGGCCATCGAGAAGGACCCGCGTTGGACGCTGGTCGCCGAGGACGGCGGCGCACGCCTTTTCCGCCGCGCGGAGCCGCGGTGACGCCCGGGATCTCCGTGCTGATGGCGGCGCGCGACGCCGAAAAGACGGTCGGGCGCGCCTTGCGCAGCCTCGCTGCGCAGACCTTCGCGGAATGGGAGTGTGTCGTCGTGGACGACGGGTCGCGCGATGGCACCGCCGCGCTCGTCCGGGCCTTCGGCGACGGGCGCGTGCGCCTGGTCGCGCAGGAGCCGTCGGGATTGACCGTGGCGCTCAAGCGGGCCGTCGGGGAGGCCGTCGCCCCCGTGTTGGCGCGGTTGGACGCCGATGATGAGGCCGCCCCGCGGCGCTTGGAGCGCCAGGTCCGAGCGCTCACGGAAGGCCGGGACATCGCCGCCGTCGGCGCGGGGATCCGTCTCGTCTCTCCGGAAGGGCGGGCGCTCGGGGAGCGGCTCTATCCCGCCGGCCACGAGGCGCTGGCCGCGGAGCTGGACGCTCTGCTCACCCCGATCCCGCACTCGACGTTGATGATGACGCGGGCCGCGTACGACGCGGCAGGGGGCTATCGTCCCGATTTCCCGAAGGCGCAGGATTACGACCTTCTGCGCCGCTTGGCGCGAGTGGGACGGCTGGCAAGCGTCCCGGAGCCTTTGGCGAGCGTCCGCCTGTCCGCCGGCTCGATGACCGAGCAGCGCGGGGACGGGGAGCAATTCGAGTACTGCGTCATGGCGTTCGCCTGCGACCGCGTCCGCGCGCTCACGGGAGCCGATCCGCTCGACGGCGGCGACCGCGACCGCTTCCGGGCCGATTTCAGCGGTTGGTACCGCGCGAGCCGGTATCCGGGCATGTTCCGCTCCCGCCTGGAGCGGCGCGCGGCGCGCGTCGGCTGGGGGAGCGGCCGGCCGGCGGCGGCGGTGGCGGCCCTCGGGCGGGCGACCCTCCTCGACCCGGCCTGGGCCGTGCGCCGGGCCATCGGCGGAGACCTCGCGGCCGAGGTCCGCGCCTGGGCGGCGGCGTGGGCCCGGAGGACGCGCTGATGTGCGGCATCGCGGGTTTCCTGGGGCCGCGCCGGGACGATGAGGCCGGGATCTGCGCGACGCTGGCGCGGTCATTGGCGCACCGCGGACCCGACGGCGAGGGGACGGCGGGCTTGGACGCGGGCGCCGGACGCCGGCTGGCGCTGGTCCACCGCCGCCTGGCGATCCTGGACCTGAGCGAGAACGGCCGCCAGCCGATGCGCGACGAGGCGACGGGCAACACGGTCGTCTTCAACGGCGAGATCTACAACTTCCGCGAGCTGCGCGCCGAGCTGGAGGCGGCGGGCGACGCGTTCCGCTCCCGCAGCGACACCGAGGTCCTCCTGCGCGGCTACGCGCGGTGGGGCGAGGGAGTGCTCGATCGCCTCCAGGGGATGTTCGCGTTCGCGCTGTGGGACGCCGGCCGCCGGCGCCTGCTCTTGGCCGTGGACCCGCTGGGCGTAAAGCCGCTGTACTGGCGGCGTGCCCCGGACGGGAGCGTGGCGTTCGCGTCCGAGGTCCGAGCCTTATTGGAGGCGGGTCTCGCGGAACGGCGGGCGGACCCCGAGGCTTTGCAGGGCTATCTCGCCTACGGCGCCGTCCAGGGGCCCGTGACGGCCGTCCGCGGGGTCCGGTCCCTGCAGGCCGGGACGCTCCTGTGGGTGGACGCCGACGGACGGGCGGGCGAGCCGCGCGCCTATTGGCGGCCGCGGTTCGCGCGCGACGGCGAGGCCCGCCCCGGCCGCAAAGAGGCGGTCGAGCGCCTGCGCGCGCTCCTGGACGCCGCGGCGCGGGACCACCTGGTGTCGGACGTCCCGGTCGCCTTGTTCCTGAGCGGCGGCGTGGACTCCAGCGCCCTGGCGGCGTTCGCCGCGCGGCATCAGCCCGGGCTCAAGACCTTCTCGGTGGGCTTCGCGGAGTCGGAGTGGTCGGAGGCCGGGCACGCGCGCCTGGTCGCCTCCCGGCTCGGGCTGGAGCATCGCGAGCTGGTGCTCTCGGACGCGGACCTGCTGGGCGGCCTGCCCGCCGCGCTGGACGCGCTCGACCAGCCGACGCTGGATGGCACTAACGTGTTCGTCATCTCCCAGGCCGTGCGCGACGCGGGCGTGAAGGTGGCCCTGTCTGGCCAGGGCGGCGACGAGGTGTTCGGGGGCTACTCGACCTTCCGGGACGTGCCGCGCGCGCTGAAGTGGGGGCGTCCTCTCGCGCTGGCGCCGGCCGCCGGCCGCGCCGCCGCGGCCGCGTGGTCCGCGGCGCGCCGCCCGTCGCGCCCCATCCCGGACAAGATCGGACAGTTCCTCGCGGGCGGGGGAGGAGCGCTGGAGGTCTGCATGCTCCTGCGCCAGGTCTTCGCGCCCGAGACGCGCCGCGCCCTGTTCCCGGCGGGGGACGGCACGGCGCTGGCCTTGCCGGCGCCGCTGGAGGAGGACTTGCGCTCTGTCGCGGCCGGGGCCGGGACGGTGGACGCGGTGTCCTGGTTCGAGCTCAGGGGCTACCTGGGCCAGATGCTCCTGCGCGACGGCGACGTGATGAGCATGGCGCATTCCTTGGAGGTCCGCGTCCCGTTCCTGGACCGGCGCGTGGTGGAGTTCGTCGCGTCGCTCCCCGGGGAGATGAAGATGGATCCGCGCCGTCCCAAGCCCCTCCTGCTGGACGCCGCCGCAGGCGCGGTCCCGGACGAGGTCTGGTCGCGCCCGAAGCAGGGCTTCACCTTCCCGTGGGAGGAGTGGCTGCGCGGGCGGCTCAAGCCGCTCGGCGATGAGGCGATGAACGACGCGGCGACCTTCCGCGGCCTGGGCTTCGAGCCGCGTGAGGTCCGGCGGCTGTGGGACGCCTTCCAGGCGCGGCGGCCCGGGCTGTCCTGGTCGCGCGTCTGGGCGCTCATCGCCCTGCGCGAGTGGGCGATGCGGCGGAGGATGGCCCTGTGAGCGCCCTGCGCGTCCTGATCCCGGCCCTCTCCGCCAAATCCTACGGCGGCGACTCGTACTTCCGCTCGATCCTGCCCGTGCTGAGCAGGCGGCGCGACGTCGAGGTCGTGGTCGTCGCGCCCGACGAGCGTTTCGCCGCGTGCGTCCCCGCCGGCGGGGCGGTCGCGCTGAGGACCGTCCGGGTCCCGGGCCTGTTCCGCGGGCCGGCGCGCGTGGCGTGGGAGCAGTCGGCCCTGCCGCGTCTGGCGCGCGAGCATGGGGCGTCCGTCGTGTTCACGGCCAACAATTCCGGCCTGCTCGGCGGCGGAGTCCCGTGCGTCATCGCGGTACGCAACATGGAGCCGCTTACCCCGCCGTGGCCCGGCACGCCGGCGTGCCTGCGGGCCCGCCACGCCCTGCTGGCGCGCTTCACGGGCGCCTCCGCCCGCGCCGCGGCGCGCGTGGTGGCGGCGTCGGGGTTCGTGCGCGACGCCGTGCTGGGGCTGGGCGTCCCGGCCTCCCGCATCGACGTGGTCTATCACGGCGTGGACGACCTCCCGCGGCCGGAGCCGGGGGCCCCGCGCTCCGGCGGGTTCATGGCCGCGGCGGCGAAGTTCGTGCGCTACGCGAACCTGGAGACGATGCTCCGCGCCTTCGCCCGCGTGCGCGGGCGCGGCTACCGCGGCGTCCTGCGCATGGCCGGCGGCCCGCACGACGCCGGCTACGAGCGCGAGATCCGCGCGCTCACCGCCGACCTGGGGCTGGGCGGCGCGGTCGAGTTCCTGGGCTACCGCCCGCGCGAGGAGGTCCGCGCGCTGATGCGGGACTGCGACGCCTTCCTGTTCCCGTCCATGCTGGAAGCCTGCCCATTCACCCTGCTCGAGGCGCTCAGCCAGGGCGCGGCCGTCGTGGCCACCACCGCCCCGCCGATGCCCGAGTTCGCCGGCGACGGCGCCGCGCTGGTTCCCCCGCGCGACCCGGAGGCGTTCGCCGAGGCCGCGTGGCGCGCGGCGACCGACGCCGCTTATGCCGCCGGCCTGCGGGAGCGCGCGGCGCGCCGCGCCGACGCCTTCACCTGGGACGCCGCCGTGAATGGTCTGGTCGCCTGTTGGAGGGCCGCGTGCGTCTCCTGATCGTCGTCGACCGCTACACGCCGGAGGCCCGTTCCGCGGCTCATCTCTACGAGGACCTTGCCAAAGGATTGGCGCGGCGCGGCCACGCGGTCGCGGTCGTGACCAAGAAGCCCACGGAGAATCTTCCCGATGGGTCCGAGATTCCCGGCGTAGAGGTCAAGGACGGGATTCGGGTGATCCGCATGCGCAGATACCTGGGCGAGCCGAGGAGCACTCTTCTCAAGGGGCTCGAGCAGTTGCTCTTCGCCCTGCGTGTATGGGTGCGGCTACGATTCCTGGAGCGGCCCGATGCCGTCCTGGTATATTCGCCGCCCCTCTTTCTGGCTGCCGCGTGCGCCGCGGCGAAGCATCCGTTGGTCGTCAATCTCCACGACATCTATCCCCGGACGGCTGTCGAGCTCGGGCGCCTTAACTCGCCCCTGCTTATCGCCGCCGCGGAACGGCTCGAGGAATTCGTCTACCGCCGAGCGCGGCGGTTCGTCGTGCCGGCGCCGGACAGCGTCCGTTATCTCACGATGGAGAACGGCATACCGCCAGATCGCGTCCGCCTGTGCTACAACTGGGTGGACCCGAAGACGACGGTTCCCGGCGACGGGCGAGTCTTCCGACATGCCCACGGCTTGGAGGGGAAATTCGTCGTGACATATGCGGGCCTCGTGGGGATCGCGCAGGACCTGTCCGCCGTCGTAGAGGCGGCGAAGATGGCGAAAACCGAAGACGACATCGTTTTCCTCATCATCGGTGAGGGTTCTGAGCTCGACCATTGGAAGGCGGAGGCCGCCGCCTTGAAGAACGTCCGCTTTCTGGCCACCCTTCCGCGTGAGGGTTACCTTGAGGCGCTGCGCGCATCAGATGTTTGCCTGCTCGCCTTGTCAGCGGATCTTCGGTCGCCGGCGATCCCTGGCAAGCTGCCGAATATCATGGCCGTCGCCAAGCCCGTGGTGGCCATCGTGCCCGCGGGCTCGGCGGCCGCGCGGACCGTCGAGGCTGCCGGATGCGGTGTCGTCACCGACCCTGGAGATGGAAGCGCTTTGTTGAAGGCACTGACCGAAATGCGCTCCGACGTGCGACAGCAGATCCGGTGGGGCGAGGCGGGACGGGAATTCGCGAGGTGTCATTTCACGCTTGAAGTCGCCGTCAATGCTTTTGAGCAGGCTCTTCGGGAGAGTGCTTCTGAGAATCTGCTATAATCGCCAGCGGCAGGGTAGCGGCCCATCAAAAAAATCCCTGGCGCGCACTCGGGCCCGGCGGCGCAGTTGCTCGGCATCGGCCGCTCAAAAGCGTTCTTCATCCGCACCCTTTGCGTCGGGAGTTCCTCTCGTGGTCGGCCCTGACGATCCATTGAAGGATGGTGCCGGCACCAAGCGTTCTTAATGCGGAGCCTTCACCCTTGCTCATAGGCCCCGATTCGAATCCGATCTCATGTCCATGATGAAGGCATTCGCCGTCCGTCCGGGCATCAAGCACAGCGCCGCGGTCATCGAAGTGCCGAAGCCGAATTTGAGGACGGGCGAAGTCCTCATTCGCGTCCTGGAGGTCGGCATTTGCGGCACCGACAGCGAGATCGACTCCGCGCTTTACGGTGAGGCTCCAGCGGGTGAGTCTCACCTCATCCTAGGGCATGAAGCTCTCGGCGAACTGCCTGACGGTCGACTCGTGGTGCCCATGGTTCGCAAACCTTGTCCCGACTGCGACAACTGCCGGGCGGGTGATCAAGATATGTGCTCGACCACGGCCTTTTCCGAACGAGGGATCAAGGGGCTTCATGGCGCGATCTGCGAATTCATCTCCGAAGATCCGGCCTTCCTGATCCAGGTACCGGCGGAGGCCCGGGCATTCGCGGTGCTCGTGGAACCGATGAGCGTAGTGGCGAAGGCGCTTCGTCATGCGCTTTTCATCCAGAGCCGGTTGCGGTGGACGCCTAAGCGCGCCCTGGTCCTCGGCGCCGGACCTATCGGGCTGCTTGCCGCCATGGCACTGCGAGCCAGAGGATGCAAGGTTACGGTCATCGCGCGTAAACCTGCGGGCTCCGGCAAAGCCAATATCGTGGATAGTATCGGGGCGACATATCACACCATTCAGCAGCAGCCGGTGCTTGATTTCGTCGCCGGTTCTGAGCCTTTCGATTTCATCTTCGAAGCCACGGGCTCCGCTCAGACGGCTTTTGATTCCGTGGGCGGCCTTGCGATCAACGGTGTGCTCTGTTTGACCAGCGTTACCGCAGGAGCGGCGAGGGCGTCCCTGCCGATCGATCGCATCAACTATGACTTGGTGCTCGGTAACCGAGTCATCTTCGGCACGGTGAATGCTAACCGCCGGGATCATGTCGAAGGATTGGCTATCCTCAACGAGATCGATCGGAGGTTCCCGGGAGTCCTGTCGCGGTTGCTAACGGCGCGCGTGCCTTTCTCCGGAGCGGCCGACGTATTCAAGATCCAAAGACAAGGGATTAAGACGGTATTCGAGGTCGCCTCTTCCTGATTACGATGAGAAAATTCCTGACGCCTCTTAAGAAGCTCAATAATTTCACCTTGGAGCAGGTGATATTTTTCATCACCGCAAAATGCAATTTGCGCTGCGAGCACTGCTTCTACTGGGATAACCTTAACGTGATGAAGGACTTGAGTTTCGAGGAGATCGAGAAGATCAGCGCGCGGGCGCCTCGATTCGAAACCCTGTTGACCTCGGGAGGCGAGCCGTTTCTCCGAAAGGAACTCTTCGAGATATTCCACATGTTCTATGTCAACAACGGGGTTCGCTGGTTCTCGATCCCCACGAACGGCTATTGGCCGGATAAGATCGCGGCTCGGACGCGCGAGTTCCTGGTCGGACACCCGGATGCGCATCTTCGGATCAATGTTTCCATCGACGGTTTCGAGGCGACTCACGACAAAATCAGAGACCTGAAGGGTTCTTATAGAAACGCGCTCGCGACGCTCGATCTTTTGCGCGAAATGAGGGCTGCCCATTCGAACTTTTCTCTGGCCGTGACGACTGTCGTCAGCCCGAGCAATCTCCCTGAGATCCGCGATTTCGCTGAGCGCATTTTCTGCGAACACCGCCCTGATTCCCATAATATCGTCCCTATCCGAGAGGGATTCAATAAAGAAGCCGATCTTTCCTTGCGTCGCGAAACGCTGGCGGAGATGCGGCGATTCAATGAAGATATCCATGGGCGGTATCTGCCGACCGAGGGACGGTCGCCGCACGCCACCCTTCGCGGTCGTTTTAACGAGGCAGTCAATAAGGTCATGCTCCGGACCCACTATGACCGCATGGAGACAGGGGCGGATTGGCCGATGCCTTGCGTCGCCGGCAGAGTCATCGTCGTTATCGATGCGAACGGCGACCTGCGCTCATGTGAGATGCGGGCTCCCGTATTGAACCTCAGGGAATTCGACATGAACCTGACGGCCGCTCTGGCCTCCGAGACCATGCTGAATGAGATCTCACAACTCGCAAAGGACCGTTGTTTCTGCACCCATGGGTGCTTCAGTTTGCCCAGCATTCAGCGGAGTCCCAAGGCGATTCTGGTCGATGTTCCTCTCGAAATGGCCCGAACTGCGTTTGGCCGCTAAACCTCCCGTAGTCCAGGTCGTCATCCCGGTCTACAATCGAAGGGCGCTCCTCGCCCAGTGCCTGGAGAGCGTGTTTGCCCAGACCTTCCGTGACTTCGCGGTGGTCCTTGTGGATGATGGTTCGACGGATGGCTCGGTCGAGCTCGCACGATCATTCGGCGACCGTGTCTCGATCATTGAACAGCCGAATAGCGGGCCTGCCGCAGCGCGAAACGCGGGTGTGCGTTACTCAAATTGCGCCTATGTCGCTTTCCTCGACTCGGATGATTTGTGGGATTACCGTAAACTCGAGCGCCAGATCCAGTTCATGGATTCGAATCCGTCCGTGGGGGCTTCGTGCGCAGACGCTCATATCATCCGAAACGGCAGGATACTCAAGAAGACGCTTCAGAGATCATGCGGACTGGCTCAATCCTCGGAGGAGATCAAAAGAGGGATCGCAACGCGGAACCTCATCGCGACGTCTACGGCGGTCGTTCGCCGGTGCGTATTCGACGCCGTCGGCGGGTTCGATGAGAGCCTGAGGATGTCCGAGGACTGGGACTTCTGGATGCGACTTTCGCAGATCACCGACATCGTCCCAATCAATGAGCCATTGGGCATGTACCGGTTGCATGAAGATAATGTTCACGCTCAAGGACGAGGGGAGGAGTTATTCCGTTGGCAGCAACGTGTCATCGAGAAGAATCTCCCGCCAGGTTGCGGCCCTGAGCGAGACCGTGCTCTTGCCGCGATTTTCAAGGACCGGGGGATGCTTCTCCTTCGGGAGTTGGAAATGGCTCCCGCCAGGGAAAGCCTTCTCCAGTCTGTCAGGCATCGGCCCAGCGAGGCGGTTTTCTGGTATTGCCTGAGTTTGGCTCCGGCTGGATTTGTGCGCTGTGTGCGCGATATATGGCGTCGGAGGTTGTAGTAGGCGAGGGTCTTGCGGCTCGATTCCGGTGCGGCGGGAGTAATCGAAGTCACCGTTCCAGCTTGGCCTCAAAATGATAAAATCGACAACCCGATGATCCGGCCCCTCAGCCGTCTCTGGTTCGCCCGATTCGTCATCCCCGCCCTCGGGGACCTGGCGATCCTGTGCGCCGCCCTGGCCCTCTCGTTCGGCCTGCGCGAGCCTCAGCTCCTGCGCGCCGACGTGTTCCGCTCCTTCATGCCCTTGTTCGCGCTCTGGATCGCGACCTTCTACGCCGCGGGCCTCTATGAGCTTCGCCTGGTCCGGGACTTCGTGCTCCTGGTCGGGGGCCTGCTCTTCTCGGGCGTGACCTGCTGGGTCCTGGGCACCACCTATTTCTACTTCACCTCCCCGTACCTGGCGCTGACGCCGAAGACCCACCTGGCGGTCGCGCTGGCGCTCAGCCACCTGGGGATGCTGGGCTGGCGGCGCGCCATCCTGGGGCTGACCGACTACAGCCTGATGCGCCTGCGCCTGCTGGTGCTGGCCAGCGAGGAGCACATCGCCCACCTGCGCGCGTCCATCAACCAGCGCTCGGGCGAGGGCCTGGACCTGGCGGCCTCCCTGGGGCCCGACGTGGACCTGGTCGTGGCCGACGCCGGCTGGCTCGAGGGCCACTGGGAGGAGTCGCGCCGCATCTTCTCGGCCGCGGTGTCCCGCGGCGTGCCCATCGTCAGCTTGGATAACTTCTACGAGTCTCTCTTCGGCAAGGTCTCGCCCTTGTACGCCAACGACCCCGCGTGGGCGCTGGAGCACGTCCTGCCCCACGCCGACGGCGTCTACTTCAAGGCGCGCCGCGCCGTGGATTACGCGGCGGCGGCGGCCGGATTGGTCCTCCTGTCGCCGGTGCTGGCGCTTGTGGCGGCGCTCATCCGCGTCGTGGACGGGATGCCGCCGTTCTACGGCCAACTCCGGGTGGGCTACCTCGGCCGCTCCTTCGTGCTCTGGAAGTTCCGCACGATGCGCCCGCGTTCCGACGAGGAGGGGCCTTTCGTGCGCCGGGCCGAAGAGAGTGACTCCCGGGTGACGCCGCTCGGGCGTTTCCTGCGCCGCTTCCGGCTCGACGAGTTCCCGCAGCTGTGGAACGTCGTGCGGGGGGAGATGTCGCTGGTGGGCCCCCGGCCGGAGTGGGTGAAAGAGGTCGAGATCTTGGAGCGGGTCGTCCCGAACTACCATCTTCGCCATCTCGTCCCTCCGGGGATCACGGGCTGGGCGCAGGTCTACTACCGCGCGACCAACGACCCGAAGGACTCCATCGAGAAGCACCACTTCGACCTCTATTACCTGAAGAATTTCTCGCCCGCGCTGGAGCTGTCCATCCTGCTCAAGACGATGAAGCGCGTCTTCGTCAAGGACACCCGCGTCTCCTCCGCGCACACGCCGTTCCCTCGCGCCGCGCGCTCGGTCGCCTTCCCGGTCGACATCGCCTCCATCATCAGCCGGAACTGACGGGGCCTCGTCCCAATTGGCATAATCCCGCCGTGAGGCTCCTCGCCGCCGCTCTTCTCTTCTCGGCCTGCACCCCGCGCCCCGCGGAGTTCCCGGTGGGCTTCTTCGGCGTGGAAACGCCGGAGGACGCGCGCCTTCTCGCCGGCGAAGGCTTCGACGCCGTCCAGTCCTACAGGACCGACCCCGCGAGCGTGGCCGCGCTGGCGAAGGCCGCGCGCGCGAACGGACAGCTGTTCCTGGTCTCCCCGGTGGAGGTCATGACGGGGACCTCGGCGCCCGCGGGCTTGCGCGGGACGATCTGGTATCTGCAGGACGAGCCCGACGTCAACGGCGTGAGCGCGGCGGAGCTCCGGGAGCGGGACGCGAAGGTCAAGGCCTGGGACCCCGGCGCGACGACGGCGTTCGTGGTCGGCGACGGACGCACGGCCAAGGACTATCCCGGCGCGGGCGACGCCATCATGGTGGATTGGTATCCGGTGCCGCACCTCCCCTTGGAGTCCGCGGGGGACCACGTGCGGATGACCGCGGAGGCGGCCGGCGGGCGCAAGGTCTGGGCCGTCCTGCAGGCGATGGACTGGAGGGAGTTCCCCCAGCGCGACCCCAAGAAGCCGCGCATCGGTCGTTTCCCGACCATGGCCGAGATCCGCTTCATGAGCTACGACGCCGTGCTCAACGGCGCGCAGGGCGTCTGGTACTTCGTCTACACCGTCGCGCCCGGACGGAACCTGTCGCAGACGCCGGAGCTCCTGTTCGCGGCGAGCGAGCCGGCCCGGGAACTGCGCGCGATGGCCCCCATCTTCGCCCGCGGCAAGCCCATTCCGCTGCCGTGGGAGCCGGGCGACACGCCGGCGACGGCGCGGGCGTGGCGCTATCACGGGCGGGACTACGTCGTCATCGAGTCGCGCGGGGGGTTCGTGCAAATCCCGCAGGGGCTGGTGGACGGGAGCTGGCGGCCGCTGTTCGAGACGCGGCGCGACCCCAAGGACTTCCTGCCGAAGGTGGACGGGAAGTACGGGCTGGAGCCGCACCAGGTGCTGGTGCTGGAGAGCCGCCTGCGCTGGAAGGCGCTGGTCGGCCTTTGAGCCGGCGTCAGTAGAGGCCGGGGATGAGGCGCGCCACGCGCGCGGCGTAGGCCGGGTACTCCGCCGGGAAGGCCGCGGCGAGGACGCGTTCCTCGTAGCGGATGCGCGCGAGCTGGAGGGCGAACTGCGCCGCCAACATCAGGGCCGACCAGGGCTGGGCGTACTGCAGGCACACGCCCAGCAGCGCCAGCTGCTCGACGAGATATAAAGGATGGCGGACGAGCGCGTAGGGGCCGGTGGTCACCAGGCCGCGCGCCTCGGGGACGACGCTGAAGGAGCGGCCCAGGCCCGCCAGGACCGCCAGCGACAGGGCGAAGCCGACGCAGACCAGGACGGCGGAGGCGACCGCCCACGGCGCGGTGAGGCGGGCCGGCGGCAGGCGCGCGAAGCCGAGGGCTGCGAAGGTGCCCAGGAAGGCGACGAGGCGCGGGCGCCAGTCGGGCTGGACGGAGAGCGGCGGCCGGCGCGCGGCCAGCACGGCGACCAGGAATCCGCAGAAGGCGATGCTGGAGAGCTGGGAGGCGGCGCGGGCCCAGGCCAGGACGGTCCCGCCGTCGCGCAGCAGGCCGCGCGCGGCGGCGAGCAGGCCGGGCAGGCCGCGCGAGCCGTTCCAGGCGTACCAGGCCGCCAGCGGGGCGGCGTAGGCCAGGTCGGTCAGCTTGCGGCGGCGGTCTTCGTTCACGGGAAGGCTCTCCGCGGACATGGTAGCGGTTTCAGGGAACTTTTTCGGGGGTGAGGTCGTATGGTGGGGGTGAGCGAGCCCCTTGACGACTGCGACCAGGTGGTATATGCTACCTGGTAGCACTGTCCGCGAGTTCGTCGAGACGAGCGCTTTCGCCCGCCGGGTCGACGCGGAGGGTCGGGACCTCCTGTTCGAGATACAGAGCCAGCTCCTGCGGGACCTGGAGGCGGGGGACATCGTCCGAGGGACGGGGGGATTGCGGAAAGCCCGCATCGCGGACGCGGGACGGGGAAAGGGGAAGCGGGGCGGGTTCCGGGTGATCTATCTCGACCTTCCGGCCGTACAGCGCACCTATCTCCTGGCGATCTACGACAAGGACGAGAAGGACGACCTCTCCGGCGAAGAGGTCCGGGTCCTTCGGCTCCTGGTCGCGCGGCTGAAGGAGGCGGCGAGATGAAGAAGACGAGGCTTGGGCAGGAGTTGATCGCGGGCTTGGGCGAAGCCGTCGCGCACGAGCGCGGCGCCAAGAAGCTGCGCGCGACGCTCGTGGAGATCCCGGAGCCGGCGCGGCATTGGCGCAAGGAGAGGATCGCGGAGGTCCGCAAGCGGCGCTTCGGAGTCAGCCAGCCCGTGTTCGCCGCCATCCTGAGCGTGACCGCGGCCACCGTTCGGGCCTGGGAGCAGGGGCGCAAGACGCCGTCCGGCGCGGCGAGCCGTCTGTTGGAACTGGCGGACCTCCAGCCGGAGGTGTTCCAGCGCCTGGCCGAGGCGCGCGCGCGTTGACGCGGCGTCAGCCGCGGTAGGAGCCCTTGAAGGACTTCTCGGCGTCGCGGCGGGCGTCCTTCTTGCGCAGGTCGTCGCGGCGGTCGGCGCCGGTCTTGCCCTTGGCCAGGCCGAGGGCGACCTTGGCCCAGCCGTGGCGGAAGTAGACCTCGAGCGGGATCAAAGTCTGGCCCTTGATGGTCAGCTTGTTCGAGATCTTGGCGATCCCCTGCGTGTGCAGGAGGAGCTTGCGCTTGCGGCGGGTGTCCAGCGGCTCGGCGTTGGTGGCGAACTGGTAGGGGGGGATGTAGAAGTTCTCCAGCCACAGCTCGCCGTCGGCCACGCGGCCGAAGCAGCCGTCCAGGCTGGCCTGGCCGCGGCGCAGGGACTTCACCTCGGGGCCGCGCAGCTGGAGGCCGGCCTCGACGACCTCCAGGATCTCGTAGAACTGGCGGGCCTTGCGGTTGGTGGCGACGATCTTCTTGTCGTCGGTCTTCTCTTTGGGGGCCATCGGAAGGACGCTATCCTATCAATTTCCGACGGGCGGCTTGTCACCGCCGTCCGAATCGAGTAGAATGTCGTCCGAAGCATTCGTCGACGCGTTCGTCTCGAGAGGCGGGCAGGTGGCGGAATTGGCAGACGCGCACGGCTCAGGACCGTGTGGCCGAAAGGCCTTAAGGGTTCAACTCCCTTCCTGCCCACCCCTCGAGATGAGCCTCTCCCGCCGCCCCTTCCCCTCCCTGTAGCTGGAGTCACTTGTAATTAAGCGTATGTTCGCTTGACACCCTTTCGGCGCAGGGTTATACTGCGGGCAAGGGTGCAGGACCGACACGCGCCGGATCCGTGAGTTTTACCCTTGATACATACATAATCGGCGCAAAGGGGGTCATGCACATGACGAAGAAGAACAAGAAGGGCTTCACGCTCATCGAACTCATGATCGTGGTCGCGATCATCGGCATCCTGGCCGCGATCGCCATCCCGAAGTTCGCGGAGCTCATCCGCAAGTCGGGCGAGGGCGCCTCGAAGGGCAACCTCGGTTCGATCCGTTCCGCGCTCAGCATCTATTACGGCGACATGGAGGGCACTTACCCCGCTCAGGTCGCCGC
>JACQBB010000246.1 GCA_016194625.1 Elusimicrobiota bacterium
GGCGCACGAGCGCCTGCTCGTCGGTGAGGCGCGCTTCCTCGAACGACTCGCGCAGTCCGGCGAGCTCCGGCATCGCCCGGAACTCGAGCGAGTCCGGGAGCTTCTCGTCGCCGGCCGGAAGGCTCACGCGCGCGCCCCGACGGTAGACCAGCGTCCGCGCCGGCGCGCCCGCGGCCGCGGTGCTCTTGGGCACCGAGTAGCGGTACACCGCGAGACGGGCCGTCGCCGCGCCGGCCGGGACCGGCGCCCCCTCCGGGATCATCAGGTAGTCGACGTCGTCGAGCCTCAGCTCGCCCCAGATCTGAGCCTCGCAGTAGTTCACGCAGCGGTTGCGGTCGCCGGGGCGGCGGCGGTAGGCGAAAGTGTGGGGGAGCACCGGGTTCGCGGGACCGCCTCGGCCGACCCGGCCGGTCCGGCGCGAGAAGTCCAGGGTGTCGGCGTAGGTCCAGGTCGCGCGCTCCGCGACCTCCGTCTTGAAGACGACGCCGACCTCGCCGTAGCGCGACGGCAGCAGGAACCGGCCGAGGCCGCGGTCCGGGGCGTCCAGGAACGCGTACTTCGGCAGCAGCTCGCGCCCGTGCAGGTCGTAGGGCAGGCGCGCCATCGCCAGCTCCTGCTCGGCCTCGAGGCGCTCCTCGAGGCGGTCGAAGCCGCCGGTCGTGCGCGTCTGGTGGCGGTTCAGGAAGCCGAAGCGCGCGATCGCCGGGAAGACCTTCGCGGGGACCATCATCACCAGGCGGGCGCCCGCGGCGGGCGCCGGGCCGGCGCCGGCCGGCTCGGCCTCGTCGCACTCGCGGCGCACGCGCGCGACCAGGGCGCGGGCCAACTCCCGCGTCGGGACGGTCCGGATCTCCTGCGGAGTCACCGCCAGGCGGGCGGACGCGGAGGCGGCGCCGGCGGGCGGCGACAGGAGGACGACGGCGGTCAGGAGCGCGGGGAGCACGGCCGGATTCTAGCGTTCCTGCGGCGCGCCGCGCCAGCGCCTCAGGCCTTCGGCGCTGGATGCGGGCGCGGCGCGCCCTCCTCGATGCGCAGGAGGATCGCGCCGCCGACCCGCTCGGTCGACACCCGCAGAGACAGCGTCTTCACGCCGTCGCGCAGGTAGACGTCGGGATACGCGGGCGCGCGCCGCACCGGGAGGCCCGTCTCGAAGGTCTTGCGCACCGAGTTCCGGATCGTGCACGAGCGGCAATGGACCGACTGTCCGCACCCGCCGGGCAGGTCGGCGTGCACGCACTGGATCACGTCGCCGCCCTTCAAGCGCTCGACCTCGGAGCGCTCGCGGCCGAGGAGGTCGCAGGCCGCCGTGTTGGCGACGAGCACGCGCACGTCGTCGTCGACGAGCAGCACGGGCGCGCCCAGCGACTCCAGGAACTCGCGCACGGCGCTCAGCGAGACGGACTCCAGCAGGCGCGCGCTGCACTCGGGACAGATCCCGTGGGTGACGGGGAACGAGCCGCGGAACTCCTCTTCCGAGGTCCCCAGCGTCTTGCGGCACCACGCGCAGACCTTCAACGCGCCGGCCATCGGCGTCACCTCCCCCCGGATCGGAGGCGCGCAACGCTTCGGCCGCCCCTAGGCGTCCGGACGCGTCGCCGCCTCTAGGGCGGCGATCAGCCTCAGGGCCTCGTCCGCGGTCTCGCCGCACACCCACGACGACGGCGCGAACTCGCGGCAGACCTTCGGGTACTCCGGCGTCCCCCACAGCGCGCAGCGCCCCGCGTCCGTCAGGTTCGCGCAGCGCACGCCGGCTGGCTTGCCGTCCGGCATGCCGGGCAGGGGGCTCGAGATCGACGGCGCGACGCAGCAGGCGCCGCAGCCCGGCCTACACTCCACCCGACTCCCGGACCGCGCAGATGGTGTCGTCCTCGACGCGGTAGATCATCGGGGCGACGGCGACCTTCGGGTACAGCGCGCGCAGGCGCCGCGCCTCGGACACGACGAAGTCGATCTCGGCGCCGACCTCGTGCGTCGGCAGGGACTTGTCGAACTGCTCCTCGGCCTCGGGCCGCTCCCAGCCGACCTCGACCAGGCCGCGGACGAACGCCTCGCGCCGCGCGGCCAAGCCGGACATCCCGCAGTTCGTGTGGCCGATCAGCGCGATCGCGCGCACGCCGCCCACCGCGATCGCGTAGGACACGCGGAACTCCGACTGACGCAGGTTCGCGCCGCCGGTGCGCAGGATGAACGCGTAGTTGTCGGGGATGCGCAGGTGCTTGCGGCTGTCCATGCACATGCCGATGAGCAGCTCGGGCTTCTCGGCCCGCGGAGGCATCGGCGCGCGCAGGTCGTGGTAGCGCAGCAGGGCCCCCAGCGGGGTCGCGCGGTAGGCGGCCGGGATGTCGTCTTCCTTCCGGATCGGGACGAGGCGGTTCATGGCTGGAGGACACTCTAGCAAACCGGCGCGGGCGCCCCCCTATAGGCCTAAAGACCTATCATGACATGGGTCTTCGGACTCTCAGCGCATAGGCCTTTTAGGTTATACTCCGGAAGGCCTCGAGATCGACCGGGGCCCCCCTCCGCACCGCGCACACGGTCCGCTCCAGAACAAGGAGGACGCATGACGCCGAAAGCCGCTCTCTGGCTCGCCTTGGGATCGCTCCTCGCGCTCCCGGCGCCCGCCCGGGCCCTCAGCGCCGACGACGCGTTCGCCGGCTCCGTCGCCGCCGTCGCCGCGCAGGCCGCCGCCTCCGCCGCGAAGCTGAAGGCCGACGCCGCGGAAGCCGCGGCCAAGGCGCACGCCGCCGCGGTCCCCGAGCTGCTCGCCCGCGCCCGGCCCGACTTCAGCTTCACGCCGGGCAACCTGTGCACGCCGAGCGACCCCAACTTCAAGGAGTACCGCTACCCGGAGCACATCCCGTACTGCCAGCGGAACGTGACGCGCGGCATGAAGACCCAGGTCGCCGCCCATTACGGCGTCGCCGAGGCGGACTGGCGCGACTACGAGTTCGACCACCTGATCCCGCTGGCCATCGGCGGCGACAGCTCCGTCGACAACCTGTGGCCCCAGCCCGACCAGGACAACCAGGGGAGCGCGGGCAAGGACCGGCTGGAGAACGACCTCTACCTCCAGATGAAGGCGGGGACGATCACCCAGGCCGAGGCGGTCAAGCGCATCTACGGCTGGTTCGACGCCGCGATGCTGGCCGACAAGGTGCTGAAGGTCGCGGGACGCTAGCCGGCGACGACGCAGGACCTCTCGACGACCGCGGACCAGCGGCCCTTGCCGAGACGCGCGCGGACCTCGAGGCGGGCCAGGCCGATCGCCGGCGCGAAGTCGAACCAGCGGAAGCCGGCCGCCTCGCGGCAGTCGAGCCACTCGCCGCCGTCCAGGCGCACCTGGACCTGCGCCTCGGCGGGCGCCGAGACGCGGACGGAGTAATGCCCGGGGCGCAGGGTCTCGCCCTCGAGCGGATGATCGATGATCGGGGTCAGCGCGGCCTTCTTGGGCGCGGCGGACTTCTTGGCGGCGGGCTTCGCCGCGGCGGGGACGGCCTTCACGACGGTCTTGTTCTTGTGCACGGGGACATTATACGACTTGCTCGGCTCTTTCATGAAGGGCAGTCCCGCAACGCAATCGCCTATACTGTCCCGATGAGAGCCGCCGCGTCCCTGCGCGTCGTCCTGGTCGGCCCGGAGAACCCGCGCAACGTGGGCTTCGTCGCCCGCGCGATGCTCGCCTTCGGCGTCGAGGAGCTGTGGGTCGCGGGCTCGCCCTGGACCGCGGCGCCTCCCGAGTCGTACCGGACCGGAACCGCCGCGCCCGACATATTGGGGAAGGCGCGCTTCGTCCCGACGCTCGCCGACGCGCTCGCCGGCTGCGCGGACGCGGTCGCCTTCAGCCGCCGCCCGACGGCCCTGCGCCAGAGCGAGTTCGTCCTCCCCCACTCGCCGGCGGGGCTCGCCGCCGGCGGACGCGTCGCGCTGGTGTTCGGCCGCGAGTCGGCCGGCCTCACCCGCGAGGAGTCCGCGCTGTGCCCGCGCCTGGCGCGCATCCCGGGGCGGGAAGGCGTGAGCCTCAACCTGGGCCAGGCGGTCGCGGTCGCGCTGTTCTCCCTGACCGCGCCGCGCGAGGCGCCGCCTCCCGACGCGCGCAAGGCGCGCCCGCCGGTCTCCGTCGAGCGGATGCTCGGGCTGTGGTCTTTTCTGGAGCCGCGCCTGGCGGCCGCGCCGCGCTTCACGAAGGCGCGCCTCCTGCGGGTGCGCCAGACGCTGTACCGGCTGTCGCTCGACGACGAGGACTTCGACCTGCTCTTCGCCGTGATGAACGAGCTGGCCCGCCCCGCGGCGACCCGCCGGCGCGACTAGCCGCGGGCCAGGATCAGGACCCCGACGACGGCGAACAGGACCGCGGCCAGGCGCCGCGCCTTCTCCGGATGCAGCCGCGCCTTCAGGTTGTGGCCGACGACGGTCGCGATCGCCGTGACCGACGCCAGCGCCGAGACCGCCCCCAGGAACACCGTCAGCGGACGGCCGCGCTGCGCGGCGAGCGCCGCGGTCGTCAGCTGGCTCATGTCCCCCCATTCCGCCAGGAAGACCACCAGGAAGGCGGCCCCCGCCGCGCGCCGGAAGCCCGCCGCGCGGCGCGCGTCCAGGTCTTCGACCTCCTCCTCTCCTTCCTGCGTCCACAGCTTCCAGGCGAAGAACAGGAACAGCAGGCCCGCGCCCGCGCGCACCCACGCGCGCGGCAGGAACGAGAGCGCGCCGCCCAGGACGACGGCGACGACCGACTGGACCAGGAACGCCGCGGTCACGCCGGCGAACACCGCGACCGGATGGCGGCGCGAGGCCATCACCATCGTGGCCAGCGCGGTCTTGTCGGGGAGCTCGGACAGGAAGACGAGGCCGTAGGTCGAGGCGAACAGGGCCGGCTCGAAGGTCCAGAACGAGGCGCTCATGGCCCCGCCATTGTAGCCCATCGCGGGCGGCCCCCGCCGATGCCTATGTCTATTATTTTAGACATTCCCCGCGAAGGGCCTCGCGGTCCGGGGAGGGATCGGGGGTCGAACGGGCTCCAGGGCGGGACCCGGAAAAGACCATCAAAGGACGGCGAGGGCGTCGGCCAAAGGACCGGGAGGGGCGTCCACGCGCTCGGCGCCGACGAAACGCGCCAGGGAGCGCAGCGCCGACGCCGTCCCCGCCGCCGAGGCCGCGTCCAGCGGGGCCTCGAACCCCGCGCGCCGCACCTCCAGCCGCCGCTCCCCCCGGTGCGTCTTGAGGTCCACGCGTCCGATCAGGCGTCCCTCGTGCAGGACGGGCAGCGCGTAGTAGCCGTGCACGCGCTTGGGCGCCGGCGTGTACACCTCGATGCGGTAGTCGAAGCCGAACAGCGCCTTCGCCCTCCCCCGGTGCCACAGCAGGGAGTCGAACGGGGAGAGCAGCGTCGTCCCGCGGGGCTCCGGCGGCGCCGCGAGGGCGGGCAGGTCGTCGGCGAGCGCGTACCAGCGTCCTTTCAGCCCCTCCACCGTCAGCGCGACGGCCTCGCCGCTCTTCAGCAGGGTCTTCAGCGCGCGCCGCCTCTCGCCGGGCGCGAAGCGCGGGAAGGTCAGGTAGCGCGGCAGGTCGGCCTCCGCCGCGGCGCCCAGCGCGCGCAGGGTCTTGCGCAGACGGCGGCGGTAGTCGGCCATCGCGCGCGACCACGCGGGCAGGTCCGACGCCGCGACGAGGCAGGCCGCGTGCGCCCAGTACTCGAACGCCGCGCGCTCGCCGTAGACGAGGCGCTCGAGCGCGTCGGGCGCGTACGGCCCGAAGCGGCTCCACAGCGTCAGCTCGTGGCCGCGCGCGACGACGTTGATCGAGTCGAGCTGCACGCCGCCGACGTCGGAGGCGAAGCGCTCCAGCGACGCCGCGCTCAGCGGCCGCGCGAACGGGCGGTCCAGGTGCTGGCGCGCCAGGAACAGGCGCGCGACGGCCTCGGGGGCGGCGCTCCTCACGGCTCGCCGGGCTCCGGAGGCCTCAGCTCGAAACGGAAGCGCAGCGTCTCGATCCAGGGACGCCGCCCCGGGCCCAGGTTGCCCAGGCGCAGGCTGCGGACCGTCAGCGTCCCGCGCTCGGCCTTCGCGCGCAGGCGCTCGTGCGCGGACACCGCCTCGTCCACCTTCTTCCACGGGACGCCCTCGGTCCACAGCACCTGCCCCAGCGACGCCTCGGCGACGGCGCGCTCGGCCTCCGTCGCCGCGCAGCGGAAGCGCCGCACCGGGCCCGGAGCGTCCGTCTTCCGCGGCGCGGGATCGTCGCCGTCCCGGAAGTGCCAGCCGAACAGCTCCAGGTCGTTCGTGCCCCGGTACGGCGGCGTCAGCGGCCGGCAGAAGTCTCCGCCGGGGCCGGTCACCTCGATCGTCCAGCCTTCGGTGAACGGCGCCAGGCGGAAGGTGCGCGTCGAGTCGATCGGCGCCTCGAACGCCTCGCCGCGGGCGACCTCGCCGGCGACCGCGAAGGCCGCCGGCGCGCCGACGGTCAGCAGGCGGGCGCCGAGGAAGCGGGCGTCCCCGTCGAAATCGCACGCGACGGTCGTCGCCGCCAGCTCGACGCCGGTCGGCGCGAGCAGGGGGAGGGCGTACACGAAGCGGCTCCCGCCGCCGGGGCGCTCGCGCGCCTCCGGCGCGGCGGCCGCGGCGGCGTCCAGCGCCGCGCCCGGATGGGCCGCGACGACGCCCGCCAGCCGCGGGTCCGCCGCCAGCGGCGCGAGCGACGGCGCCGAGGAGAGGCAGACGGACGCGACGAGGGCGAGCGCGGGGGGCATGCGCCGACACTCAACCAAAAACCCGGGCGCCGAGGGAATGGTATCCTGTCCGCGATGGACGCCAAGGTCCTCGCCGCGTTCGCCGCCGCCGCCGGGCTCGCCTGGTCCGTCGGCCGCCTGCTGCGCGTCGTCGGCGTCGGGGCCGCGTACAAGGCCAAGGCGCTGTGCTCGGCGCTGTTCGTCTCCGCCCTGGACCTGGACCCCGACGAGGCGCCCGAGGTCTCCGCGGAGGCCTACAAGCTGATGCGCCTGTTCCCCGCGAAGGTGGACCGCGCGGCGCGGACCGTCACCGCCTCCTTCTTCGGCCTGCGCGCGCGCACCGCCGCGTTCCGGCCCGGCTTCGGCGCGGCCCTGGCCTTCCGGCCCCTGCCGC
>JACQBB010000251.1 GCA_016194625.1 Elusimicrobiota bacterium
TAGAAGAGACCGTCGCGCCGGCGGGCGCCGTCACGACCCAGCTCGAGGCCGCGCTGGGCTGGGCGCGCAAGTACTCGATCTTCCAGTACCCGTTCGTCACCGCCTGCTGCGGCATGGAGTACATGTCCACGGCCGCGAGCCACTACGACATGGACCGCTTCGGCGCCGGCTTCCCGCGCTTCTCGCCGCGCCAGGCCGACTGCCTGCTCGTCGTCGGCACGATCTCGCACAAGATGGCCCCGGTCCTGCGCCGCATCTACGACCAGATGCCCGCGCCGAAATGGGTCGTCGCGTTCGGCGTGTGCACCTGCACCGGCGGCTTCTACAACAACTACTCGACCGTGCAGGGCATCGACACCATCGTCCCGGTGGACCTGTACATCCCGGGCTGCCCGCCGCGCCCCGAGACCGTCATCCAGGGCCTGACGCTGCTGCAGGAGAAGATCCAGAAGACCGGCGGGAGGATGCGATGAGCGCCCCGATGCAAGGCGAGCGCCGCGACGTCCCCGCCTCCTCGAACCACGAGACGCTGGCCGCCCTGAAGGCCGAGGGCTACAACATGCTGGTGGACCTCACCTGCGTGGACTACCTGCCGCAGAAGCGCTCGCCGCGCTTCGACGTGGTCTACCGCCTGATGAAGTTCGACCTGACGGACGGCCGCGACCTCGGCCGCGTCGAGGTCCACTGCGCCGTCGACGAGGCTCCGGTCCTGCGCTCCGCCGCCGACCTGTGGCCGGTCGCCGACTGGCTGGAGCGCGAGGTCTGGTACATGTACGGCGTGAAGTTCGCCGACCGCCCGGACATCAAGCGCCTGCTGATGTACGAGCAGTTCGAGGGCCATGCCCTGCGCAAGGACTACCCGATCGCCAAGCGCCAGCCGTTGATCGGCCCGAAGGACGGGAACAAGCCCGGCTCGCCCTCCTTCAACATCCTGGGACCCGTCATCACCGGCGAATGACCACTCTCGACCGCAGCCGCAAGACGTACATGCTCAACATGGGCCCCCAGCACCCGGCCATGCACGGCGTCGTGCATCTGACCCTGGAGCTGGAGGGCGAGCGCATCGTCGACACGGGCGTCGAGATCGGCTACCTGCACCGGGCTTTCGAGAAGCACGCCGAGAGCGAGACCTGGAACAACGTGGTGCCGTGGACCGACCGCCTGAACTACGTCTCGCCGCTGATCAACAACGTCGGCTACGTGACGGCCGTCGAGACGCTGGCCGGCATCGTCGTGCCGGAGCGCGGCCAATACATCCGCGTGATCGCGTCCGAGGTCTCGCGCGTCACCGACCACCTGACCTGCCTGGGCGCGTCGGCGATGGAGCTGGGCTCCTTCACCGTGTTCCTGTACATGATCAAGGCGCGCGAGTACCTGTACCAGCTCGTCGACGGGCTGACGGGCGCGCGCGTGACCACCAACTTCACCCGCGTCGGCGGCGTGAAGGGGGACCTGCCGGCCGACTTCGCGGAGAAGTTCGCCGCCGCCGCGAAGGAAGTCCGGACGGTGCTGGCCGACTGCGACAAGCTGCTGACCAAGAACCGCATCTTCATGGACCGCGTCGAGGGCACCGGCATCATCTCCAAGGAGGACGCGGTCGCCTACGGCATCACCGGCCCGTTCCTGCGTTCGACCGGCGTGCCCTACGACGTGCGCCGCGCCCACCCGTACCTGGTGTACGACCGCTTCGACTTCGAGATCCCGGTCGGCTCGACCGGCGACAACTACGACCGCTACCTCGTGCGCATGGCCGAGATCGAGCAGTCGCTGCGCATCATCGAGCAAGCGCTCAAGCAGATCCCCGCCGGCAAGCACTCGCTGGAGCCCGCCGAGATCAAGTACGCCTACGAGCTCGAGGACATGGGCAAGCACGGTGACACCGAGCTGATCCAGAAGTACGCCGCGAAGGTCGACCAGACCCTGGAGGGCATGGGCAAGGACACCTTCGGCGACGTGCGCGCCCCGAACCGCTGGGCCACGCTCCCCGCCAAGGAGAACACCTACACCAGCATCGAAGGCCTGATGAACCATTTCGAGCTGGTGATGTGGTCGTGGGGCATCAAGATCCCGCCGGGCGAGTCGTACTCCGCGGTGGAGGGGGCCAACGGCGAGCTGGGCTTCCACATCGTCAGCGACGGCACCGACGGCCCGTACCGCGCGCGCTGCCGCCCGCCGTGCCTGTACATCATGGCGGCCCTGCCGAAGATGCTCAACGGCGCCATGATCGCCGACGTCATCCCGACCTTCGGGTCCGTCAATATGATCGCCGGAGAATTGGACCGATGAGCGCCCCCGCCGCCGTGAAGACGCCGTTCACCGCCGAGCAGGAGGCCGTCCTCGTCGGCTGGACGAAGCGCTACCCGTACTCCAACATGGGCCTCATCGAGGCGCTGCGCTCGGTGCAGGAGTGGAAGCGCTGCGTGACGCCCGAGTCGGCCGCGCGCGTCGCCGAGATCTTCGAGCTGCCGTTCAACCGCGTCTGGAGCGTCGCGACCTTCTTCCCGACCTTCACGACCAAGCCGACCGGCCGCCACCGCGTCGGGCTGTGCCACGGCCTGTCGTGCTGGCTGGCGGGCTCCGACAAGATGGAGAAGTGCCTGGAGAAGGAACTGGGCACCAAGGCCTTCGAGACGACCCCGGACGGCAAGCTCTCCTGGGAGCCGATGGAGTGCCTGGGCGCGTGCGAGCAGGGTCCGGCGCTGCTGGTCAACGACCGCCTGCAGGGCGCGGCGACCGAGGACAAGATCAAGAAGCTCAAGGAGCTGAAGTGAGCGCGGTCGCGATGATCGGCGCCTTCTCCCTGTCGGCCTGCTCGAGCCGGGCCGTGCCGGCCACGCGCTTCGTCGCCGCGGGGCGCGAGGTCGTCGTCTCGGCCGCTTCCGCGCCGTTCCTGTTCCCGTCCTGCGCGGACGCCGCCGCCTACCGCCGGATGGCGCTGAAGCGGCCCGCGACCGCGGACGAGTCCCCGCTGGTGGACCCTCTCCCGGAGGACGCGGCGGATCTCGAGATGACGCGCTGCGCCGTCCTGGCCGGGGCCAAGACCGACGCCTACGATTTCGCGCTGGCCGAGTACCGCGGGAGCTGGACCGCTTCCTGCAGGTCGTGCGCGCGGCCAAGCGCGGGGGCCGGCGCAAGACGATGTACTTCCGCCGGCTTCCGGCCGCTCCCGACGAGCGCCGGGCGCTCAAGGCCGTGTGCGACTGGGACCAGGACGGCTTCCCCGACGCGGTCCTGGACGACTGCGGCCCCGGCGGCTGCGGCGCGACCGCGCTCCTGCTCAAGCCCAAGACCGGCGAGGTCGTGACCGAGGTCATCGTCCCGCCCGCCGAGAGACCATGACCAAGATACTGACGAAGCACTTCGACGAGCCGAAGCTCCACGAGCTGGAGACCTACCGGCGCCTGGACGGCTACAAGGGCCTGGAGAAGGCGCTGTCCATGGACCGCGCGGCCGTCGTCGCCGAGGTCGAGAAGTCCAGCCTGCGCGGCCTGGGCGGCGCGGGCTTCCCGGTCGCCGGCAAGTGGAAGACGGTCCCGCCCGAGGACAAGGTCCCGGGCCCGCGCTACGTCGTCGTCAACTGCGACGAGTCGGAGCCCGGCTGCTACAAGGACCGCGTCCTCGTCACGCGCGCTCCGCACCAGCTGATCGAAGGCCTGCTGATCGCGGCCCACGCGATCGGCGCCAAGGACACCTTCGTCTTCGTGCGCGGCGAGTACCAGAACCAGTACGAGATATTGGAGAAGGCCATCGCCGAGGCCGAGGCCGCCGGCCTCTGCAAGCACGCGTCCATCAAGCTGATGCGCGGCGCGGGCGCCTACATCTCGGGCCTCGACACCGCGCTCCTCGAGACGATGGAGGGCAAGAAGGCCTGGCCGCGCCAGCCCCCGCCGTTCCCGACGGTCGCCGGCCTGATGGGCAAGCCGACCGTCGTCAACAACGTCGAGACGCTCTCGATGCTCCCGTTCATCCTGCGCGAGGGCGGCGAGGTCTTCGCGAAGATCGGCTCCGCCAAGAACGGCGGCACCGTCGTCTTCTCGATCTCCGGCCACGTCGAGAAGCCCGGGGTCTACGAAGTGCCCATGGGCACCAAGCTGCGCGACGTGCTGGCCCTGGCCGGCGGCGTGCGCGGCGGCAAGAAGCTCAAGGCGGTCATCCCGGGCGGCACCTCGATGCCCCCGCTGCTCGAGAAGGACCTGGACCTGACCCTCGATTTCGACGCCATCCGCGCGGCCGGGACCTTCCTGGGCGCGGGCGGCATGATCGTGCTCGACGAGACGGTGGACGCCGTCGAGGTCGCGCACAACATCGAGCGCTTCCTCGCGCACGAGTCCTGCGGCCAGTGCACGCCCTGCCGCGAGGGCTCGTACTGGAACGAGGAGATATTGGAGCGCCTGCTCCACGGGAAGGGGACTCCCGAGGACCTGCCCAACATCACGCGCGTCGGCGAGAACATCACCGGCAAGGTCATCTGCGCGCTCGGCGACACCGTCGGGGTGGTCGCGCGCAACTGGCTGGCCAAGTTCCCCGAGGATTTCAAGAAGCGGGTGGGCTCCCATGGGTAAGCTGGTCAAGTACAAGTTGGACGGACGCGAGCTGGAGGCCGAGGAGGGGCGGCTCGTCATCGACGCCGCCAAGGACGCGGGCGTCGAGATCCCGCACTACTGCTACCACCCCGCCCTGGGCAACCCCGGCAACTGCCGCATGTGCATCGTCGAGGTCGCCGGCGCGCCCAAGCCCCAGGTCTCCTGCCGCACGGCCGTGCGCGAGGGCTTGGACGTGAAGACGGGCACCGAGGCGGTCAAGCGCGCGCAGGCGTCCGCGCTGGAGCTCCATCTCGTCAACCATCCGCTCGACTGCCCGGTCTGCGACCAGTCCGGCGAGTGCGGTCTTCAGGACTACTACATGAAGATCGGCCAGTACCAGAGCGAGGTCCGCGAGGACAAGCAGCACAAGGACAAGCGCATCGAGGCCGGCCCCCACGTGATGCTCGACCAGGAGCGCTGCATCCTGTGCACGCGCTGCACGCGCTTCGTCGACACCGTCACCAAGACCCACGAGCTGGGCATCTTCCGCCGCGGCCACGCCGAGCGCATCGAGCTGACCCCCGGCAAGGTCCTGGACAACGACTACTCCGGCAACGTCGTGGACATCTGCCCCGTCGGCGCGCTCACCGACCGCGATTTCCGCTACAAGGTCCGCGTGTGGTACCTGGACAAGACCGACTCGGTCTGCCCCGGCTGCTCGCGCGGCTGCTCGATCTCCGTCCACACGAACACCAAGCGCCCGTGGCACAACGACGGCAAGCGCGTCGCGCGCCTCAAGCCGCGCCTGAACACGGCCGTCAACGGCTACTGGATGTGCGACGAGGGCCGCTACGGCTTCGGCTCTCTCGACAAGGACCGGCTCGGCCGCGTCCTGCGGATGAAGCCGCAGAAGACCGACGTAACTTGGGATGTCGCAATCGCCGAGATCACGGAGAAGGTGCTCGAAGGCTCCGTCGCTTTCGTCGCTTCAGGAATGCTTTCGAACGAGGACTGGGTCTGCGTGCAGTCGATCCCCGGTTTTACGAAGATGTATTTCACGCCTGAGCCCGATCAGGTCGGCGTTCAGGATGAAATCTTGCGCCGGCGAGAAAAAGTCCCCAACTTGAAGGCTGCTGAAGAGTTGGGATTCAAGAGCGGCACGTTCGAGGAACTCGCCGCGGAATTGGAAGCCGGGCGGATCAAGACTTTGTATGTCGTTGAACGAGACCTGGGGAGGATCTGGGGTGAAGAGAGGGCAAAGACTCTCGTAGAAAAGGCGCCTTTCTCGATCTTCCAAGGCCCGAATAAGTTCCCGGTTAGCGAGCATTTTTCCTATCGCCTCCCCGCGACGGCCTATGTCGAGGAGGATGGCACTTTCTGCAACTTCGAGGGGAAACGGTCTAAGTACTTCAAAGCCTTGGAGCCTATCGGTCAGGCGCGTCCGGACCATGAGATTTTCCGCTCGATCGGCGAACTGGCGAAGAAAAAGAAGCCGGGGGTGGCCGCGTGAACACGACCGACATGACCTTCACCGCGGTCAAGGTCCTGCTCGCGATCGTCGGCTTCGGCCTGAACATCGCGGGCTTCCTGGGCTGGGTCGAGCGCAAGCAGAGCGCGGTGATGCAGGACCGCGTGGGCGCCAACCGCGCCGACATCTTCGGGATCACGATCCTCGGCCTGTTCCATCCGATCGCCGACGCGATCAAGATGCTGACCAAGGAGGACTTCCAGGCCAAGGGCGTGCACAAGCCGCTGCACGGCCTGGCGCCGATGATCTCCCTGGGCTGCGGCATGTTCTGCCTGGCCGCGCTCCCCTACGGCGGCACCGTCGAGTTCATGGGCCGCGGCTGGGACCTCCAGCCGATCGCGTCCTCCGTCGGCCTGCCGCTGGTGCTGGCCGCGCTGGCGTTCGGCGTGCACGGCATCGTGATGGCGGGCTTCGCGTCGGGCTCCAACTACGGCCTGCTCGGGGGCTTGCGCGGCGCCGCGCAGATGGTCGCCTACGAGGTCGCGCTGGCCTCCTCGCTGGCCGGCGTGATGTTCATCTACGGCACGCTCGACCTCCAGGCGGCGGTGCTGTGGCAGGCCTCCCACATGTGGGGCATCGTCTGCCAGCCGCTCGCGTTCATCCTCTTCCTGACCGCCGGCGCGGCGATTACCAAGCGCACGCCGTTCGACCTGCCCGAGGGCGAGTCCGAGATCGTCGGCTACCACGTCGAGTACTCGGGCATGAAGTTCGGCATGTTCCTGATGACCGACTTCTTCGAGTCGATCGTCGTCTGCGGCCTGATCACGACGCTGTTCCTCGGCGGCTGGGCCATCCCCGGTCTCGACCTGCCGGCGATGGGGCTCCTCGGCGGCGCGCTGATGCTCGCCAGCTTCACGACCAAGGTCATGCTGCTGCTGTTCCTGCTGATGCAGGTGCGCTGGACCCTGCCGCGCTTCCGCTTCGACCAGCTGCTCGACCTGGGCTGGAAGAACCTGCTCCCGCTCTCCCTGCTGAACTTCCTCGTCACCGCGTGGCTCGTGTACTTCCACCGGACCGGAGCCCTCCCATGGCGATGAAAGTCGTCGTCGTCGAGCGTCCGAAGCGCGACTTCGCGACCCAGATCTACCTGATCGAGGTGTGGAAGGGGCTGGGCGTGACGTTCCGCCACTTCTTCGTCAACATGGCGCGGCACATCCTGGGCCGCAAGGACGGGTCCGTCACCATCCAGTACCCCGAGGATCCGGCGGTCCTGGGCAAGCGCGCGCGCACCCGCCACCGCCTGCTCAAGCGCGACGACGGCGCGCCGCGCTGCACCGCCTGCCTGTTGTGCGAGACCATCTGCCCGGCCAAGTGCATCCGCATCACCGCCGAGAACGCGCCCGACGTGAAGGTGGAGAAGCGCGCGAAGACCTTCTCGATCGACCTGGGCATGTGCATCTTCTGCGGCTACTGCGTGGAGGCCTGCCCCGTGGACGCCATCCACATGGACGCCAACGACGTCGAGATCACCGCCTACGACCGCAAGGACATGATCTGGGACATGGCCGAGCTGATGGGCGACAAGAAGAAGGCCCCCTCGAAACCCGCCTGAATCGGCGGCGAGGACCCTGGCGCCGGCCCGATGAACGCTCTACGCTCGAAAGGTGAGGCTCTCCCGCCGGGGGCAGGCGTCGGTGGAGTACATGCTGATCCTCTGCTCGATGGTGACCGTCGTGTGCGTCACCGGCTACTTCCTCAAGAACTACACCGACACGCTGGTGGATCGGATCGGTCAGAAGATACTCGACGCGATCATCGTCCTCGCCTTCGGTTGACCGCGCTGCTGCTCGCCGTCGCCTCGTTCGCGGCCGCCGCCGAGCCCGCTCCCGTCCCGCCCCTGCCGGACCTCGTCGCCATGGCCGAGCGCGACTCCCGCGACCCCGCGATGCTCGCGCTGTGGGGCAAGAGCGTGAACTTCGACGAGCACGCGCAGGCCGTCATCGTGGACTCCGCGACGCTGTCGGCCCTTTTCGCCGCCGCGAAGGTCGCCCCCGGCCACGCCGGGGTCACCCACACCTACGGCTACCTGACGAGCACGTTGGTCACGCCGTACGGCTACAAGCGCGACCGCTGGACGAGCGGCGTCATCGAGAAGGGTTTCGGCCTCCCCGCCGGCTTCCTGTCGCCGGCGCCGTCCACGGGCACCTTGCTCTCGAACGTCACCGCCTTCGCGGGCTCCATCGCCTTCCGGGACGATCCGAAGGAACTCGCCGCGGCGACGCGCGGCCGCGCGCCGTTCCCGGGAATGCGCCCCGCGCGGCTGATCGAGACGGTCGGGAGCGTCTCGATCCGGACCGACTTCGTGCCCTACCTGCACGGCGACGGCGCCCTGCTCGTCTACTCCTGGCGCGACCTGAAGGCCAAGCGCACCTACCTGATCACCGCCTTCCCCGTGGAGGCCAAGTTCGCGGCTGCCCTGTTCGACCCGGGTGAACTGGGCAAGAACAAGAAGATCCTCGTCCGCTACAACGGCGACATCCCGCTGACCGCCTCCACCGGGACCCGGGCTGTCCAGTAGGCCTCTCCCCAAAAGCCGCTTTTCAAATCTGTCGTCCACCGGGTACAAAGGGAACTTTTTTGTACCCCTCGTCGTATATTCCCAATGAACGACTATTGGGACACCACGGCGGACGAGGCTGAGGATAACGGAATCTGGATCCTCATGGCGGGGAACTGGGCCGTGAAGCGGCATCCGAGCGTGCCGCCCGGAGAATTGGTCCGTCGATTGCGCCGCGGCGCGCGCATCACCCAGACCTCGGCGGCGAACGAGGCGGGCCTGCAGCGCACGCGCGTCAGCGAGATCGAGCGCGGACATGCGGATCCGCGTTGGAGCGAGATCGCGGCCCTGCTCGGCGCGGTCGGCTGCGCGCCGGTGCTTCTGGCCTCCGGGAAGGGCTGGACGCCCGGGATCGACCGCTGGCGGCGGACCTTCTGACCGGGCCCCCTGGCCGAAGCGCGCGTCTTCCGCTATACTGACGCCGCGATGTTCTCCAGCCTGAAGCACATCGGCGTCGCCGACTTCCTCGACATGCTGCTCGTCGGGGCGCTCGTGTACGGCCTGCTCCTGTGGTTCAAGCGCACGCGCGCGGCGTTCGTCGCGCTCGGCCTGCTGCTGCTGGCGGTCGTGTACACGATCGCGTTCCTGGCCGGGATGTACATGACGGTGCGCCTCTTCCAGGGCTTCTTCGCTGTGTTCATCGTCGCGGTGATCGTCATCTTCCAGGAGGAGATCCGCTCGGTGTTCGAGCGCATCGCGGTCTGGAGCCTGACCGGCGGCGTGCTCAACGCCGCCCCGACGCACCGCCAGGTCGAGATCCTGGTGCGTTCGCTGGGCGACCTGGCGCGCGACCACATCGGCGCGCTCGTGGTAGTGCGCGGGCTGGACCCGCTCGACCGGCACGTGTCCGGCGGCTGGGACCTCAACGGCGACCTCTCCGAGGCGCTGATCAAGTCGATCTTCGACTCGCACTCGCTCGGCCACGACGGCGCGTTCATCATCGAGGAGGGACGCGTCTCCCGCTTCGGCGTCCATCTCCCGCTGTCGAAGGACTTCGGCAAGATCACCAACCTGGGCACGCGCCACTC
>JACQBB010000252.1 GCA_016194625.1 Elusimicrobiota bacterium
ATCACGGACGGGGCGGCGGCCAGCGGCGCGAGAGCGGAGACCGACGGCGCGGCGGCCGACAGCGTCGTCAGCGGCGCGACCGGCGCGGCGGGGACGCCCGAGACGGCGGCGGCGTCGACGGCCTCGACGCGCGCGGCGCCGGCGGGAGCGGCGAGCAGCGCGAGGATCGCGAGGGCGAGGGAGTTGATCTGCATCAACCCAATTATGGTACATGTCCCGGTTCCTCGCCAGGGGTCCTCCGGTCCCGCGGAGCGGGCCTCCCGGCACCCTCCCCCATCGGGTCCTTCGACCCCTGGCGCGCCGCCGCGCTCCGCACTATACTCAAGGTCATGAGAACCCCCTCGTTCCGGCACCTCGCGCTCTCCTTCATACTGGCCGCCCCCCTCCGCGCCGCGATCGTGGAACGGGCGTCGCTGGCCCCCGCCCTCGGGATGGCCTCGTCCGCGCCGGCCTTCCAGGCGTCGGTGATGACCCAGATCCAGCTGGCCACCTCCCTCAGCGGTCAGCCGGCCCCCACGATCTCGCTCGCTCCGCTCACCGCCTCGATCGCCGCGCCCGCCCCGGCGGCCGACCCGTGGCGCCCGGAGGCCGCGCGCCTGGTCGCCGCGCTGGTCACCCAGCCCGCGGCGCTCAACGCCAACAAGGCCGAGATCCGCGCCGCGCTCGGGGACCAGACCTACGAGAGACTGACCAAGGCCGCCTCCCGCCTGCAGTCCAAGGCCGGCAAGAACCCCGCTCTACAGGCCGAACTGGCCGCGACCAAGCAGGCGCTCGACCTGGGCGACCCCGCCGCGGTCTCCGACCTCTCCTCGCGCCTCGACAAGCTCTTCGAGAACTCCCGCGCCCTGCCCGAGTCCGCGGCCGCGCCGGTCGCCGCCGGACCCGGCGGCGGCACGCACAAGCCGATCGTCTCGCTGGCGCACCCCGGCGAGAAGCCGGCGATGACGCCGCAGGCGCTCGAGGCCTACGTCGCCGAGCGCCAAGTCGTCACGCCGCGCGGGATGAAGAAGGTCAATTTCGCCTCCGGCGACTACCGCCCCGAGTACGACGCCGCGCTCAAGCGCATGGGCGTGGACGTCGTCGTCATCAAGACGCCGTCGCGCGCCGAGGTGGCGCATTATACGGAGGAAGGCGGCTATCATCTGAAGTCGGAGTACGAGCGCTGGGTGATGACCACGCGCACGCTCGACGAGCACAAGACCGCGCTCGGCAAGGCCCAGCGCGTGCGCCAGTTCGAGAACCAGCTCGCCGCCTCCGAGAAGATCCCGACCAAGGTCGGCCCGCTCACCGTCGAGGACTACGAGAAGTGGTACCCGATCTACGAGGACGAGGTCGTCGGCAAGCCCGGCGGCAAGCGCAACGTCGCCGCCGATTTCGCGCGGAAGCTGAAGGACAAGGGCCAGCTCGACGGCGGCTGGTACGGCCTGTTCTACTACGACCCCGCGGACCCGGCCAAGATGGTCGGCGGCGTGATCATGAAGGCCTGGCCCGAGCGCGGCATGTTCGTGCTCGGCTACGCCGCCTACCGCCACGAGCTCAAGGACGTGAACCCGTCCGTGCGCACCTTCGCCGAGTCGATGAAGCTCGCCAAGAGCCTGGGCTTCCCCGTCCTCAGCTTCGGCCAGGACACCAACCTGTTCGGCTACGACTACAACCTCGGCCTGATGTCCAACAAGGCCGGCTTCCTGCTGACGCCCTACCCCGAGGACGAGGTCGTGCTGATGAAGGTCCTCGACCACGAGAAGTTCGCCTCCGTGAAGAACGGCCAGGGCAAGAGCGGCGGCTATTTCTTCTTCGGCATCAAGCGCGACAGCCCCGTCGTGGAGCGCTACCTCGCCTCGCGCGACGCCGGGGCCCCGAAGGAAGCCCAGGAGCTGCTCGGCTCCGAGCGCTACTTCGACGGCAAGGTCGTCCCGGCCCAGGAGACGGTCGTCGGCTGGCACTACCGCGGCGACGACCCGAACCCGCTGCGCGTCCCCGTCGGCATCGACGTCGTCGAGAAGCCGATGGCCGCGCCCGCGACGACCGCGTCGAACTGACGGTCTCCGCCGCCTGACGGCCCAGGCTCGGTCAGCGGCCGTCGAAGGACGGCGACTCGAGCGTCCCGGTCAGCGCGCGCATCTTGCGGCCGTCGAACTTCTGGGCCGGGACGCCGCGGCGCTCGGGGGTGGAGACCGTCGCGTCGCGCTCCAGGTCGATGGTCGCGGCCTTCGGGATCTTGACGATCGCGAACGGCTGGCACTGGACCTGGGCGGAGAAGGACTTCGACGGGGCGGCGATCTCGCGGTAGAAGACGTTCAGGCGGTCGCCGTCGAGAGGGTCCTTCTGGACCACGATCTCGACCTTGGTGCCGGCGGTCCGGCGCGGACCGACGACGACGACGACCACGCTCTCGCGGGAGAAATCGACCTCGGGCACCGGGGCGGACGCGTCGTGGCGGCGCCAGATCTCCTCCCACTGCTTGGAGTCCTTCACCGCGACGGCCACGGACTCCTTGATCCCGCTGTGCTGGCCTTCGAGGCGGTCCCAGATGCGGGCGACGACGACCTGGGCGTTCGCGGCGGCGGCGACCGTCATCAGCACGGCGGCGAGCAGGAGTTTCTTCATATGTCCATCCTATCAAGGAGACCCCTCGTCCCCTGCGGGCCGAAGGGGCCTTTTTCGGCCGCCGAGGGGCCTAGTAAGTATTGGGACTTGAGACCCACTCGCCTCGGGGCCCCGGATTCGCTAGAGTGGACGCCGTGGACCCCCGTCTCATCGTCCCCTTGCCGCCCGGGTCGCCCTGGTCGTCCTGGGCGCGGCCCGACATCAAGCACTGCGAGGCGAACCTGGCCGGCTGGATCGCCGCGCCGGCGGATTCCTGGTCGAACCTGGCCTATCTGGCCGTCGGGGCCTGGCTGCTGACGGCCTCCGCCCATCGCCGCGGGCGGACGCTCGGCGCGATCGCCGTCGCCGTCGGGCTGACCTCGTTCGCGTTCCACGCGTCCTACACGGCCGTCGGGCAATCGCTCGACTACGCGGGCATGTTCCTGCTCGCCGGCTGGCTGGTCGCGCGCGGAGCGTCCCGCGCGGGCTGGGTCCGCGCCGAAGGCCCGGCCTGGGCCGGGACGATGGCCGCGGGCTTCGCCGCCTACGCCGCGTTCTGGCGCCTGCGCCTGCCCGTGCAGACCGTGATGATCGCGCTGGTCGCCGCGGCGCTCGCGCTGGAGGCGCGCCTCCTGGCCGTCGGACGCGGCGGCGCGCGCGGACCGCTCGGCCTCGCGCTGGCGCTGGTCGCGGCCGCGTACGCGTGCTGGCACCTGGACCACGCCGACGGCTGGTGCCGTCCCGACGACCATCTGCGCCAATGGCACGCCGCCTGGCACGTGCTGACCGCGGCGGCGTTCCTGCCCCTGGCCCGCGCCCACGCCGCGCTCCCGGAGGCCGCGTGAGCGCGCGCCGCGCCCGCGGCGGCGCGCCGGGCTGGGCGCTGGCGGCGGGCGGCCTCTTGTTCGCGCTGGTCCTGGCCGAGAGCGTCCTGCGCCTGACCGGCCTGCGCCTGCCCGAGTTCTGGCGCAGCGACCCGGTCGTCGGCCTGTCGCTGCGGCCCGGGACCGCCGGCTGGTTCGTCGACGAGGGCCGCGCGCCCGTGCGGATCAATTCCGACGGCTTCCGCGACCGCGAGCGGACGCGCGAGAAGCCCGCGGGGACCTTCCGCGCCCTGGTCCTGGGCGACTCGTTCACCGAGGCGGTCCAGGTCCCGCTGGAGGACACCTTCGAGCAGCGCGCCGAGCGGGCGCTGGCCGCGTGCCCCGCGCTGAAGGGGCGGCCCGTCGAGGTGCTGAACTGGGGCGTGCGCGGCTACGGCACCGTCGAGGAGCTGGAGCTGCTCAAGCTCCGGGCCGAGTCGTTCTCCCCGGACGTCGTCGTGCTGGCGCACTACCCCGAGACCGACCTGCTCGACAACGCGCGGGCCTGGGCCCGGCCGGACGCCGCGCCGCTGATCGCGGAGAAGGGCGGCCGACTGGAGTTCACGCCCGCCGTGGACGCCGCGCGCGTCCGCTACGAGGCCGCCCTGCGCGAGGACCACTCCGAGGATTTCCCGCGGAACCTGCGGCTCGTCGAGCTCGCCGAGGCCGCGGTCACCCACTGGCGCCACCGCGCGTTCTGGCGCACCGGACGGGGCAACGACCCCGGCCGCGCCGACTATCCCGCCGGCGGCGTCTACGGCCCGCCGCGCGACGAGGCCTGGCGCCGGGCGTGGGCGCTGCAGGAAGGACTGCTCGACCTGCTGGCCCGCGAGACCGCCGCGCGCGGCGCCCGCGTGCTGCTGCTGCTGGTCAGCAGCCCCGTCCAGGTGTTCCCCGAGCCCGCGGAGCGCGCGATCGAGCG
>JACQBB010000253.1 GCA_016194625.1 Elusimicrobiota bacterium
GACGCGCGCCCTCTGGCGCTTCGACGGCGGCGTCACGGCGAACCGGGTCTCCTGCGTCGCCAGCGGCTCGTGCCCGACGAACGGCTTCTGCGCGACCTGGGAGTGGACCTACCAGGACCCCAACAACTCCTCGCCGATGACCACCGGGTCGTGCGTGTACGACTCGAACTGCCCCACGAGCAGCACCGGGACCCTGATCTCCGGCACGCCGCCGATCGGCCTGGCCGCCTGCCCGGCCACCAACCCGAACACGGGCGCGATCTTCGCCGCCGACGGCACCAACCATTTCCCGGTCTATCCCGGCACGAACGCCGTCGCCACCTTCAACGGCACGACCCAGTTCTCGTCGGCGACCTACTCCGGCGGGACCTGGGACCTCGGCGCGACCTACACGCTGAGCGCCTGGTTCAAGACCGCGAGCGCGGCGTCGATGCGCATCCTGTCGGAACAGGACACGACCGGGGCCTACGGCGGCGCGTACTGGGGCTTCGGCGTCAGCGGCGGCGGCGTGCGCCGGTTCGACTCGCGCGACACCGGCCAGGCCAGCCGGGACATCACGATGGGAAGCGGCCTCAACGACGGCAACTGGCACCAGATCCACGTCGTCCGCGTCAACGGCTCGACCGTCCGCCTCTACGCCGACGGCGCCCTGCTCGGGACCTCGGTCGTGAACTCGACGAGCTCCTTCGCCAGCCATCCGATCAGGCACCCCGTGCTCGTCGGCAAGTACGAGGGCGGGGGAGAGCTCTTCAACGGCACCATCGACGAGATCCGCGTCACCGACGTCCCGATGACCGACGACGACGTCTACCTGGAGTACAACGGCAGCGCGCACCACAAGTACTCGTCGAACTCCGGCGCCAGCTACACCCAGAGCAACGGCGCCTTCGCCGGCGCCCCGGCGAACGCCACCACCGCGCTGGTGATCTACTCGACGGCCTCCGGCGAGGCGTACTCCGCGACGGGCGCCTGGATCTTCGAGGCGCAGAGCACCCAGAGCGCGTCGACGGTGCTCTCGCCCTACGTGCCCGTCATCGACACCGGCAAGCCGGTCGCGCCCGCGCTGACCGGCGTCCCGACCACCACCAACGACATCACCTGGTCGTGGGGGACGCCGGGCAAGGTCTGCCAGGTGCCGACCGCGCCCTACTTCCAGCTGATCGACGCGGTCAGCGGCGCGGCGATCACCCCCGCGAACACCCTGTTCTACCCCGCCGACACGTCCGCGGGCGAGAACATCCCCGGCACGCCGAACCAACTGCGCTCGCGCCACCTGGTCCTGACCGACACCTGGGGGACGAGCTCGCTGAGCGCGTCCGCGACGGCCTACACGCTCGCGGCCGCGCCCGCCTCGCTGTCCTTCACGAACATCTCGACCGGGAGCTTCACGGCGTCGTGGAGCGCCAACGGGAACCCGGGCTACACGCGCTACGAGGTCAGCTACGCGCGGGACGCCGGCTTCACGGTGGGGCTGACGACGCGCGCCGCGCTGACCGACGACCTCACCGCGACCTCCGTCGGCGTCGGCGGCCTCGCGACCGGGACGACCTACTACCTCCGCGTCCGCGCCTACAACGGCCGCGCGAGCGACGCGTACGGCGGCGCGGGGACCGCCTACCTGTCCGGGACCTTCGTCACCGTCACCGGCGCCCCGACGCTGGCCGGCGCGCCGCTGTCCAACGCCTCGGTGCAGTGGAGCTGGTCCACCGTCCCCGGCGCCAACGGCTACACGCTGTACGACTACCCGTCCAACGCCGTGATCGTCGGCCCCGGCGCGGCGCGGGTCTCGACGACCACCGTCGGCCTCTCGCCGAACACCCGCTACGACGCCGAGGTCGAGGCGACCATGCCCGCCCCGACCCCGACCAGCCCGCGCGGCCACGCGTTCACCTACACGCTGGCCAACCCGCCGACGGCCACCGCCGTCGCCGCCGTGTTCCCGAGCAGCGCCGCCGTCGCCTGGAACGCCAACGGCAACCCCGCCGGCACCTTCTACAGCGTCGTCGTCGCCAGCGACGCCGCGTTCGCGGTCATCGTCGCGACGATCAGCGTGACGACGACGACCGCCTACATCCCGAACCTCCTGCCCGGAGCGACCTACTACTCGAAGGTCCAAGCGGTCAACGGCGTGCAGATCCCGACCGCCTACACCGCGATCCCGAACGCGAAGCTGCCGCAGGACCCGTCGATCACCTCGAACGCCTCTCCGAACACGCCGTACGCGCCCGCGACCGGCCTGGTCGGCGCGTGGCAGTTCGACGAGAGCTCCGGGACCTTCTCGCTCGACGGCTCGACCTACGGGAACTCCGCGAACCTCGTCTGCGCGACGAACGGCTGCACCTCGACGCCTACCTGGACCTCCGGCCCGAACGGGCTCGGCGCGGCGCTCGCGTTCACCGGCCTGAACGGAGCGGCGCTGACCGCGTCGGGGGCCCCGTTCTCCTTCACCGACAGCCTCACCGTCGAAGCCTGGGTGAACCCCGTGACCGCGGCCCAGCAGAACAACGCGGGCATCGTCGGGCGCGGAAACCTGGGCGCCGAGGACTTCGCGCTGGACGTCAACGTGGGGAAGTTCCGCTTCCTGTCCTCCCCGTCCAAAGTCGCGACCTCCCCGGCCGTCCTCACGCCCGGCGTCTGGACGCACCTCGCCGGCGTCTACGACTCGGCGGCGCAGACGACCACCCTGTACGTGAACGGCGCCGCCGTCGCGTCGGTCGGACTCGCCGCTCCGCCGCGCAACGACAGCGGCCAGGTCCTGTCCATCGGCAACCGGCCGAACGCGCTCGGCGCGGAGGCCCTGGCGTTCGCGGGCTCGATCGACTCGGTCCGCGTCCTCCGCCGCGCGCTGACGTCCGCCGAGGTCCTCTCCGACTACCAGGGAGGGTTCGTCTCGACGGTGACGCCGGCCGGTCCCAACGCCGGCATCCTCGTCGCTCTGCCGCCGAACGCGTTCGGCACGCCCGCGCAGATACTGATCTCCGCCGACCCCGTCGGCCACCCGATCAAGATCCCGGCCGCGGCCCTGGACGCCGGCCTGGCGGACCTGCCGGCCGGCCTGACGCTGGTCCCCAACACCCTCGTCGAGGTCGTGCCGATCGTCAACGGCCTGCCGTTCACCACGCCGCTGGGCTCGTCGGCCGCGCTGACGATCCCGTACGCCGACGCGAACGGCGACAACATCATCGACGGCAGCAACCCGCCGCTCGCGGCCTCGGCCGTGCGCATGTACACGCTGAACACCACGGTCAACCGCTGGGAGCTGCTGCCGACCGCCGTCGACTCCCCGAACAAGCGCGCGACCGGCGTGACGCCGCACTTCTCCGTCTTCGCGCTGTTCGCCCCGACGACCATCGGCGCGGGCCTGAGCGGCGTGAAGGTGTACCCGGTGCCGTGGAAGCCCGGCACCGGCTCGCGCTTCGACGCCCCGGGCGTCACCTTCGCCAACCTCCCGACCGCCGGCACGATCCGCATCCTCGACGTCGGCGGAGCGCGGGTGCGCGAGTTCTCGTTCAGCGGCGCCGGCGCCGGCGTCGCGGTCTGGGACGGCCAGACGGACCACGGCCGCCGCGCGGCCAGCGGCGTCTATTTCGCGCGCGTCACCTCCTCGGCCGGGGGGACGCTGCTTCTCAAGTTCGCCATCGAGCGATGAGGCTCCTCCTGCTCGCCGTCCTGCTCGTCGGCCCCGCCCTCCCGGCGGCGGCGGGGTTCGGCGCCGACGCCGCGGGGACCAGCGGCGGCCGGTTCCTGACTCTCGGCGCCGACGCGCGCGCCGCGGGCATGGGCGGGGCCGTCGCCGCCGCCGCCGACGACGCGACCGCGCTGTACTGGAACCCCGCCGACCTGGCCGGCCTCCACTACCGCCACGCGACCTTCACCCACACGGCCGGCTACCAGTCCACCTACCATGACTTCCTGGCCTACGCGCAGCCGATCGAGCTCCGCCGCGGCTCCGGCCGCGAGCGCGACCTACTGCCCGACCAGATGGGCACCGTCGGCGCGTCCCTGCAGTACTTCAACGCCGGACGCATCCCCGAGGTGGACAACACCGGGACGAACACCGGCGGCACCTTCACGCCCCAGGACTTCGCCGCGACGGTCGGCTGGGGCGCGGAGCTGGCGCGCGGCTTCGACGCCGGGCTCGCCGTCAAGTACGTCTCCTCGAAGATCGAGGCGAGCGCCGCGACCGGCGCCGCCGACCTGGGCGCGCGCTGGCGCACCCGCATCCCCGGCACCGAGTTCGACTACGCGCTGTCGGCGAGCGTGCGCAACGTCGGCGGCCAGCTCAAGTTCGCCTACGCGTCGGACCCGCTGCCGATGGCCGTCGTCGTCGGCCAGTCGCTGCGGCCGACGCGCTCGCTGACCCTGGACGCGGACCTGACCGCCCCGCGCGACGGCGCCGTCTACGCCTCGCTCGGGATCGAGTGGCGCGCGCCGATGACCGAGGGCCTGACCGCGGCCCTGCGCGCCGGCTACGACGGCCGCGTGAAGACGGGCGACGTCGGCGGCGCGGCCGGCCTGTGCCTGGGCGGCGGCGTCGGCTTCCGGCGCCTGTCCTTCGACTACGCCTGGACCCCGGTCGGCGACCTGGGCGACGCCCAGCGGCTGTCCGTCTCCTACCGGTTCTGACCGGCGGCGGAGCGCGGGGGGCGGGGATTTTGGTATCCTGCCCGCGATGGGTGGCATGCGCTCCTTCGGGGCCGAGCTGGCCGGGACCTTCGCTTTGACGCTCGCGGGCGCGGGCGCCGTCTGCATGGACGCCGCCACGGGCGGGCGCCTGGGCCCGGTCGGCGTCGCGCTGGCCTACGCCGCCGCCACCGCCGCCGCCCTGCACGCGTTCCCCGGCGCCCCGCACCGCTTCAACCCGGCGCTGACGCTGGCCGCGGTCGGCCTGAAGCGCGAGGGACCCCTGCGCGGGACCTTCGCGCTGGCCGCCCAGCTGCTCGGCGCCGCCTGCGCGGGCCTGTTCCTCCGCGCGGTCCTGTCCGGCGGCCGCCCCGACCTGCTCGCCGACCCGACCGACCTGGGCGCCGTCGTCCCGCACGGCATCGGCTACCGCGCGGCCACGCTCGTCGAGGCCGTGCTCACCTTCTTCCTGGCCTGCGCCGCCGCCGCGACCACCGAGCGCCGCCGCCGCCCGTTCGGCCCGCTCGCCGTCGGCGCCGCCGCGCTGTTCGGCGGCCTGGCCGCCGGGCCGCTCACCGGAGGCGCGATGAACCCCGCGCGCGCCTTCGGCCCCGCGATCGCCGCGGGCGCCTGGACCAGCCACTACGTGTACTGGGTCGGACCGCTCGCCGGAGCGACCCTGGCCGCCCTGATCGCGCCTTATCTCGTCACCGAGGAGAACATCCCATGATCGCCGTGACCCCTCTCGCCCTGAAGGCCCTGTCCGACTCCGCCGCCGACCTCGCCGTCTTCGCGTACGAGGACGCCGGCCTGGTCGGCGCCAAGGCCCTCCCGAACAAGGAGAAGTCCTCGCTCGCGGCCGCGCTGAAGGAGGAGGGCTTCAAGGGTTCCTCCAAGGAAGTGGCGCGCGTCGACGTGGAGCTGTTCGGGCGCCTGCGCCGCGTGTTCGCGGTCGGACTGGGCAAGAAGAAGGCCGCGGGGACCGAGGCGTTCCGCCGCTCCGCCGGCGCCTTGCTCGGCGCGGTCCGCGGCAAGCGCGAGACGCTCGCGGTGCTGTGCTCCGAGAACGTCTCGGCCGTCGCCGAGGGCCTGACGCTGGCCTCCTACAAGTACGAGGAGTACAAGAAGGGCGACGAGGACAAGCTCAAGAACCTCCACGTCGTCGTGCAGGACGCGGCGTCCCGCGTCGCGACCGAGAAGACGCTGGCGAAGGTCGCGCTGTACGCCGAGGCCGTCGGCCTGTCGCGCGACCTGACCAACCGCGGCCCGTCCGACAAGACCCCGAAGAGCCTGGCCGACCTCGCCGAGACCTTCAAGGGGACCGGGGTGACGGTCACCGTCATCGACAAGAAGAAAGCCGAGGAGATGGGCATGGGCTCGTTCCTGGGCGTCGCCCGCGGCTCGGTCCAGCCTCCGGTGATGGTGCACATGGTCTACAAGCCGAAGGCCGCGACGAAGAAGCGCGTGGCCCTCGTCGGCAAGGGCGTGACCTTCGACTCGGGCGGCCTGTCGCTGAAGCCCGCGGCCTCGATGGAGGACATGAAGTGCGACATGGCCGGCGCCGCCTCGGTGCTCGCCGTGTTCAAGGTCATCGCGCGCCTGGCTCCGAAGGCCGAGGTGCACGGCATCTTCGCGGCCACCTACAACATGCCCGGGCCGGACGCGTACAAGCCCGGCGACGTGCTCAAGGCGATGAACGGCAAGACCATCGAGGTCTGGAACACGGACGCGGAAGGGCGCCTGATCCTGGCCGACGCGCTGTGCCTGGCCGCCAAGCAGGAGCCGCAGGCGATCCTCGACATGGCGACGCTGACCGGCGCGGTCGTCTATGCGCTCGGCTCCAAGGTCGCCGGACTGATGGGCAACGACCGCAAGGTCGTGTCGTCCGTCGTCGCCGCCGGCAAGAAGGCCGACGAACCCTACTGCGAGCTGCCCCTCGTCGAGGACTACAAGGAGAACATCAAGGGCAACATCGCCGA
>JACQBB010000288.1 GCA_016194625.1 Elusimicrobiota bacterium
GGACTACATCGAGGTGTACGGGGCCCTTTGAAGACGAACGCCTCCGCCGGCTTCGACGTGGACGCGCTGCGCGGGCAGTACCCCGCGCTCGGCCGCGAGATCGACGGGCGCCGTCTCGTCTATCTGGACAGCGCGTGCACGGCGCTCAAGCCCGAGCGCGTCGCCGACCGCCTGGCCGACTTCTACGCGAACTGGGGCGGCTGCGGCGGCAAGCGCTCGACCCACCGCCTCAGCCAGCAGGTCGAGGACTGGTTCCAGGGCGCCCGCCGCGCGGCGGCGGAGTTCGTCCGCGCCGACGGCGCCGACGAGATCGTCTTCACCTCCGGCACGACGGAGGCCGCCAACCTGATCGCTCGCGCGTTCCCGTACGAGCCCGCCCGGCGCGAGGTGGTCATCACCGACCTGGAGCACAACGCGGTCGCGCTCCCGTTCCTGGAGGCCGCGCGCCGCGGCGAGATCGAGCTGAAGGTCTGCCTGACCGACGAGGGCCGGCTCGACCTGGACCGCCTCTCCGCGATGGTCACCGAGAAGACCGCCCTGCTCGCGATGACCCATGCCTCCAACGTGATGGGCGGGGTCACGCCGGCCGCGGAGGCCGCGAAGATCGCCCGCCGCAAGGGCGCGCGCGTGTTCGTGGACGACGCGCAGTTCATGGGGACCCACCGCGAGGACGTGTCCACGCTGGGCGCGGACTTCGTCGCGTTCTCCGGCCACAAGGTCGGCGGCCCGTTCGGCATCGGCGTGCTGTGGGGCCGCGAGCAGGAGCTGAACCGCCTGAACCACTACAAGGTCGGCGGCGGCACCATCAAGAGCATGAGCTGGGAGGTCGGCGTGAGCTCCCCGGAGCCGCGCTACCTGGACGCGCCGATGCGCTTCGAAGCCGGCGTGCAGGATTTCGGCGGCGCGATCGGACTTCACGAGGCGCTGAAGGCGCGCGAGGCCCTGCCGGAGAAGGACCTCCGCGCGCACGTGGCCGGCCTGGTGCGCCGCGCCGTCGCCGGCCTGCGGGGCGTCGCGCAGGTGCGGGTCCTGGGGAGCCCCGCGGACCTCGAGAAGGGCAGCCTGGTGAGCTTCCTGCCGACGCACCCGGATTTCTCGCCGATCGACTTCAACCTGTACCTGAACCACGAGCTGCCGGGCCGCTTCGTCGCGATCCGCGTCGGGGAGCACTGCGCGCACCTGCTCCACCGCCGCCTGGACGCCGGCGGCACCGTGCGCGCGTCCTTCGGCCCCTACAACACCGCGGCCGAGGCGGACCTGTTCGTGGACGCCGTGCGCTCTTACGCGCAGGAGGCCTGCGGTGGCTGACGCTCCCCGGATCGTGACGGAGCTCCCGAAGCTCGAGCGGATCGACCGCGAGAGCTTCGACGAGCCGAAGTGCTTCGACATCCTGCTGAACTACAACTGCTCGGCGAAGTGCCTGTTCTGCTCGCAGGACTTCGAGTGGCGCAAGGAGCCCAACGACCTCCCGTTCGAGAAGGCCGTCGAGTTCATGTACATGGCGTACAAGAACGGCTACCGCCGCCTCGGCTTCACCGGCGGCGAGCCGACCATCCGCCCCGAGCTGCCCAAGCTCATCGCGCTGGCCAAGAAGATCGGCTACGGCTACGTGCGCATCCAGACCAACGGCATCCGCATCGCGGATTACGACTACGCCAAGCTCCTGGCCGACGCCGGCCTCACCTTCGTGAAGTACTCGCTCCACGGGCACAACGCCGAGATCCATGACAAGCTGGTCGGCGTGCCCGGCGCGTTCGACAAGAACCTGAAGTCGATCGAGAACCTGAAAAAGCTGAAGGTCGGCATCGGCGTCAACATCGTCCTCAACGAGATGAACTACCGCCATCTCGTGGAGTTCTACGAGCTGTTCCTGCTCAAGCTCCAGCTCTCCAACTTCGTCATCATCGCGCCGCTGTACGAGGGCAACATGACCCTCAACGACAAGGAGGGCGCGAAGATCGGCGTGCGCCTGTCGGACATGGCGCCCTACATCCGGAAGGCCTACGAGGTCTTCACCCGGATCAACTATCCCAAGCCGCCGCTGCTGCTGCACTTCACGCCGTGCGTCCTCCCCGGCTACGAGCAGCAGATGCTCGGCTGGTCGGCGTTCAACACCATGGTCGTCAACCCGAAGGGGGAGAAGCGCGACCTGGACATGACCGCCCAGGCGCACACGCTGAAGACCGAGGCGTGCGCGAAGTGCGTGTACAACGACCGCTGCATCGGCTGGGACGCGAGCTACGCGCGCGTGTTCGGCACCGACGAGATCGAGCCGATCCTGGAGATCCCCGAGCGCTACGACGCCCCGTTCAAGGGCCGCGCGTCGCACGAGGGCCGCGCGGGCGTGCTGACCGACAACGAGCAGTGCGTGCTCGAGGTCCTGAAGATCAAGAACGACCTGACCACCAAGCAGTTCCTCGACGTCGCGGAGTCGCTGGCGATCTGCAAGGACTGCAAGGACGAGAACGCCGTCATCAACGCCGCCGAGACGCTCATCAAGATGGGCGTCGTCGAGCGCAAGTTCACGAAGGGCAAGTACCTGTGGTCGATGAAGAAGGAGGTCCCGGCCGCATGAGCGAGGGCCCCCGGGAAGGCTGGACCGCCCCCGCGACCCGCACCCAGAAGCTGGTGCTGTTCACCGGCTTCTCCTGCTCCAGCCACTGCCACTTCTGCATCGACCTCAACAAGCGCGACCTGCCCGACAAGTCCACGCGACAGATCGTCGAGGAGATGGTCCGCGCGAAGGCCGCCGGCGTCGAGTACCTGGAGATGATCGGCGGCGAGACCACCATCCGCCGCGACTTCATCCCGCTGGTCAAGACCGCCAAGAAGCTCGGCTTCAAGGACATCGTCGTCGTGACCAACGGGCGCATGTTCGCCTACCCCGACTTCGCGAAGGCCACCGTCGAGGCCGGCGTCACCGACCTGGTGTTCTCCATCCACGGACCCGACGCGAAGCTCCACGACGAGATGACCCACGTCCCGGGCGCCTTCGACGAGCTGGTCAAGGGCGTCGCCAACGTCCGCGCCGCGGGCCTCACGCGCATCTTCGGCAACTGCACCGTCGTGAAGCAGAACATGAAGCGCCTGCCCGAGATCGGCGCGCTGTTCCTCAAGCTCGGCATCCACCACGTCGAGTTCATCTTCGTGGACCCGACCTACGGCGGCGCGTACACGAACTTCAACGGCCTGGTCCCGCGCATCTCCGAGGCCGCGCCGTACATGCGCGAGACGCTCGAGGTCGGCCGCCGCGGCGGCACGCGCGACTTCGTCGCGCGCTACGTGCCGCTGTGCCACTTCACCGACTACCTCGACCAGATCTCCGAGGTCCGCGAGGTCGCCACCTTCCGCACCCGCCACTGGGCGCCGGACTTCCAGAACGACGACGTCGGCGCCGGCCGCGTCGTCGCCGGCCGCGCCAAGACCGAGCGCTGCGAGGGCTGCGCGCTGTACGACCGCTGCGAGGGCATCTGGAAGGAGTATTTGCGACGGTATGATGACTCTGAACTGAATCCGGTCAAGCTCCCGACGGGCGTCGCAAATTAACCCTTCATATGCCTGACTTCCCGATCTGGCCGCAGTGCAACATCGGCTGCGTGTTCTGCTCGAACCCCGTCGAGGGCTACCGGCACACCACCGACAAGTACTCCTACGAGGAGATCCGCAAGAAGGTCTTCGACTACAAGCGCGGCCTGCAGACCTTCGTGAAGTTCGACGAGGAGCGCGACTACTTCAACCTGACCGGCGGCGAGCCGACGCTGCACCCGGACTTCCTGAAGATCCTGGCCCTCATCCGCACCGAGTTCCCGCAGAACCTGATCCGGCTCCTGAGCAACGGACGCACGCTGGCCGACCCCGACTTCGCGCGGCGCGTGCTCGGCATCGGCGGCCTGCCGTTCGAGGTCGCGGTCCCGATGTTCGGCGGCGACGCGCGCAGCCACGAGGCGATCTCGCGCACTCCGGGCTCGTTCGCGCAGACCTCCCAAGGACTGCGCAACCTGGAGAAGCACCGCAAGCCCGGCCAGGTCGTCGAGATCCGGATCATCATGACCAAGGTCCAGGCGCGCTTCCTCGACGGCCTGCTCGACTACCTGCTCGCCGAGTTCCCGTGGGTGGACCGCGTCGTGTTCCTGTACGAGGAGATCGAGGGCTTCGCCGAGATGTACAAGGACCGCCTGCTGTTCACGCAGAGCGAGTGCGCCGCGCACCTCGACCGCAACCACGAGAAGCTCCGCCGGTTCAAGGACGCGCGCATGTACCACTTCTCGCTGTGCACGGTGCCGACGCGCCTGTGGCCGCACGTGTGGCGCACGCTCGCCGGCTTCAAGGTGACCTGGCTCGACGGCTGCCGCACGAAGTGCCTGTACAAGGACCAGTGCGTCGGCGTCCACCGCAGCTATCAGAAGCACATGGGCGCGCCCGACATCGCGCCCATCGTCGCCGACCGGCCGGTGACGCTGTCGGGCGACCCCTATCATCCCGTGCTCTCCTACGATGGCGAAGCGGTCCGCCCCTAAGGCGGTCGTCGTGCGCGCGCCGAAGGGCGCCGACCGCGCGGCCTTCCTAGACGCCGCGCACCGCTTCCTCGACCGCGCCTGGGTGCGCCTCGACGAGCGCGGCGGCGTCCTGACCGCGGCGCTGACGCCGCGCGCGGGCTCCGGCGCGGGCCTGGGCGAGGACTTCCGCCGCGCGCTCGCGTCGGCCGCGGCGCTGCGCCGCGCGGCGAGGGACTCGCGCGCGCTGGCCGCCGTCGCGCTGGCGCGCGCGCTCGAGCTCGCGGACCACGTGGACGCCAAGCGCCGCGAGCCGGCGCCGACGCTGCCTCCGGAGCGTCTGGAGGAGATCGCGCGCCTGCTCGCCGAGGCCGAGGCGGCGCCGTACGACCCCCTCGGCCTGCGCGTGCCGTGGGAGGAGCTGAAGCGCCGGGGGGAGGGCTCGTGACGCGCCCCGCGACGGCCTCCGTCCCGAAGTCCCTCTACCCGCGCGCGTCTTTGGCCGCGGCGGCGCTGACGCTGGGCGCGCGCGCGCAGGTCGGCCTCGCCTCCGACGGCAAGCGCTGGACCGTCGAGGTCCATCCCGCGGGGCGCGGCGACGGGGCCGCGCTGCTCGGCGAGCTGCTCAACGCCGCGTTCTCGCACGCGCGGCGCCAGGCCCTGCTCAAGGAGAACAAGCCGCTGGTCGCCGCCGTCGTCGGGCGCCTGCTCGAGAAGGGCTTCCCGCCCGCGCCCGCCGACCCGCTCGAGCAGCTGGAGCCGCAGGTCCGTCTCGACCGCGCCGAGGAGACCGCCGCCCTGCTCGAGCGGGCGCGGAGGCCCGCGTGAGCGTCCTGCGCGAGCCGCGCGTCCCCGGCCCCGTCCCGGCGCGCGCCGTCGCCTCCGACCGCGTCGTCGTGGCCGGCCCCGCGGGCCGCGCCGCCGCGCTGACCGCCGCGGAGCACGCCGCCTTCGCGGCCGGGCTGCCGGCCGCGCACCCGCTGCGCGAGCGCCTGCTGCGCCTGGGCGTCGTCGGCGGCGCGGACCCCGACGCGCTCGCGCGCGACCTCGTCGAGACCGGCCTGCTCAACTGGCCCGGCCCCCGCGAGATCGTCCTGGTCGTCTCCGGCGACGGCGAGACGATGCTCCCGGAGACCGCGAAGGACGCGGTGGACTTCGCGTTCGCCACGCCGCGGCCCGCGCTCGCGCTGACGCTCGCCGACCTCGGCGGGAGCGGCTGGCCGGCCGCGCGCTTCGCCGTCGAGTACGCGCGGCGCAAGGCCGAGTGGGGCAAGCGCGGCCTGATGCTGACCTACCGCGCGGCGTCGGCGCCCGCGCCCGACCGCGACGAGGTCCTCGCCGGCCACGGCGCGGCCTTCTGCGCGGAGCTGGCCGTCGACGGCCCCGCGCCGTCGGCGCTGCCGCCGGCGCCGCTGGCCCGCGCCGCGCTCGGCCCGGGCGCGCGCGACCCGGAGGGCTGGGCCGACCTGCTGGCCTCGCGCGGCGTCTCGTCGGTGCGCTGGGTCCCGACGGCCGAGGCGGTCGCGACGCCCGCCGCGGCGAGGCGGACCGCGGCGTTCATGGCGCGCGCTCTCGGCCGCATGATCGAGCGCGCCGAGACCGCGGACCTGCGCGACGAGCTGGCGCTCGGCCTGCTCGCGGCGCGCCCGTGGGAGATCCCCGGACTCGACCTGCTCGACGGCCTCGCGGTCGGCCCCGACGGCCGCGTGTGGACGTCCGAGGCCGCGTGGCGCGCGGCCGAGGCGGGGGGAGGCGAGGACTTCCTGCTCGGCCACTGCGCCACGCTGCGCTTCCCGGACCTTCCGTCGCTCCCGATCGTCCCCGCGATCGCCGCCGCCGCGTGGCGCCCGTCGCATCCGACCTGCGAGGCCTGCGCGTACCGCTCGTTCTGCTCTCTCCCGGCCTCGTCCCGCGCCGCGCTGGACGGTCCCGCCGCGGACAGCCCTTCCTGCGCCATCCACATGGCTCTGCTGGACGCCGTCTTCGCCCGCCTCTCCGACGAAAAATGCTTGAAAGCGTTGGAGAAATGGGGCGTTGACATTTCCCGCCTCACCTGTTAACATAGCGAGAAGTCCCTCGCTATATAGGAAAGCATGCCCAAGAAAATCTCTCGACGCGCGCCCGCGCGTCTTCGTAAGCCCGCGACCAAGGCGAAGCGCGCGCCCGCGCGCCGCGCCGCGGCGGCCGCCTCCGAGTTCGTCGTCGCGCTCGACGTCCGCCGCGAGGGCCTGGAGCCGGCGCTCGGCGCCGCGTACATGATGATGGACCGCGCGTACGCCAGCCTCGACGGGGACAAGGTCAAGACGCTGCGCGTCACCCTGCGCCCGAAGTCCGGCGGCGCCGCCGCGCTCAAGGCGCTGAAGGCCGACTTCGCCGCCGAGCTCGCCGCGCAGAAGCTGCGCTGGGCCGTCGCGCGCAACAACGCGCCGGTGCGCGAGTACGTCGCCGAGAACGCGATCGCGCTCGCCGAGGAGTTCGCCGCGCGCGCCGCCGCGCCCGCCGAGCCCGCGGCCGAGCAGCTGACCTCCGAGCAGCGCTCCGAGATCGAGCGCCTGATCGCCGAGGTGGAGACCGAGATCTCCGAGATGAACAAGAAGAAGGAGCTCCCCGACCCGAAGGGGAAGGCGCTGTCGTGGGAGGCCGCGCAGGAGAAGGACAAGGGGGGCGCGGGCGCGTGAGCCGGCTCACCAGCCTGCCGCCGGCGACCAAGGCGCGTCCCGAGGGTCTCGGGCCCTTCAACTTCCGCGACTTCGGCGATTGGGTCCTGATGACCAACGACTGGGGCCGCTGGCTGATGATCGACAAGCCCGACTTCGAGCGCTTCATCGCGGGGGCGGTCGCGGAGGACGAGCCTCTTTTCCAAGAGCTGACGAGCCGCGGCTTCGTGCGCGACCGCATGGACTTCGGCGACCTCGCGGCGAGCTATCTCAAGCAGACCTCGTTCCGCTTCGTGCAGGGGCCGAGCCTGCACATGATGGTCGTGACCCTGCGCTGCAACCAGAAGTGCCAGTACTGCCACTCCAGCGTCGTGGACCCGTCGCGCACCGACACCGACATGGACCTGAAGACGGCCAAGGACTCGGTGGACTTCATCTTCCGCACGCCGAACCCCGCGGTCTGCATCGAGTTCCAGGGCGGCGAGCCGCTGCTGAACTGGCCGATCGTGAAGTTCGTCGTCGAGTACGCGCAGGCGAAGGCGAAGGCCGGCAACCGCCGCCTGCTGCTCGCGCTGGTCAACAACTTCACGCTGATGACCGACGACAAGCTGCAGTTCCTGATCGACCACGGCGTCTCGATCTGCACCTCTCTCGACGGCCCCGCCGACCTGCACAACAAGAACCGCCCGTTCTTCGGCGGCGGCGAGGCCCAGCCCCGCGTCGTCGGCTGGATCAAGAAGATCATGGCGATGGCCAAGGCCGACGACATCCGCAAGCCGTACCTGCCGAGCGCCCTGATGACGACGACCAAGTTCTCGCTGTCGCGCGGCAGGGAGATCGTGGACCTGTACCGCGAGCTCGGCATGGAGCAGGTCTTCCTGCGCCCGCTGTCGCCGATCGGCTACGCCAAGCGCGTCTGGAACGAGATCGGCTACGCGCCCGAGGAGTTCCTGAAGTTCTACGAGGACACGCTCGACTACATCCTCGAGCTGAACATGAAGGACCCCGCCGAGATCATGGAGCGCAACGCGTTGATCCTGCTCTCGAAGATCGTGAAGGGCGAGGACCCCGGCTTCATGGACCTGCGCTGGCCCGCCGGCGCGGTGCTCGGCTGCCTGGCGATCAACTACGACGGGCGCGTCTTCGTCAGCGACGAGGGGCGCATGGTCGACCACCAGGGCGACCCGATCTTCAACGTCGGCAAGGTGACCGACGAGTGGAAGGACGTGCTGGACCACCCGACCGCGCGCGCGTGCGCGGCCGCCTCGAACCTGGAGACGCAGCCGATGTGCGCGCAGTGCGCGTACAAGCCGTGGTGCGGCGCGGAGCCGGTGTTCCACTACGAGATGCAGCGCTCGATCGCCGGACAGATGCCGACCAGCCCGTGGTGCTGGATCCACATGGGCATCTTCGACGCGCTGATGAAGCGCCTGCGCGACCCCAAGACCCGCGCGGTGTTCGAGCGCTGGCTGGAGCGCGACCAGTGCCATTGGCAGGAGAACGGCCCGACGCCCGCGGGCCAGCCCGTCACGGAGGTGGCCCCTTGAGATTTTCCGTCGACCGCGCCGAGCGCTCGGTCAGCTTCAGCGTCCCCAAGAAGACCTACTCCGACGACGCGGTGCGCATCGCCGCGCACGTGTTCTCGAACCGCGCGGAGACCTACGCCGCCGACTCGAAGGCCGCGCACGAGCTCACGCTGGTGGCCAAGCGGACCGACCTGGACGACGCCGCGCTGGAGGCCCTCGGCGGCGAGTTCGTCAACGAGCTGCTGAACCAGGAGTACCGCTTCGTCGTCGCGCGCTTCAACCGCAAGGTCGCCGACGTGATCGCGGCGCAGACCCTGCTGGCCGCCCGCGGCGGGGAGAATCCGCCCGCGCCGCCCGCCGAGACGCCCGAACTGAAGGCCGAGACCGCGCGCCTGCTGAAGGCCGCGGCCGAGGAGATCGAGAGGACGATGCCCAAGAAGATCGCCTCTCCCGGCCCGCTGTACCCTCCGGAGCTCCGTGCCGCCTGAACACTCGCGCCTGACGTCCCCGACGGGAACCCTCGAGCCCGAGCCGCGCCGAGTGGCGGCTCACGCCGCGCGCGTCCTCGGCGGCGGGGTCCTGGTCACCAACGACGCGGGCGAGTGGCACGTGCTGTCGGGCGAGGACTACGGCCGCTACGTCGCCGGGACGATCCGCGACGAGGAGCCGCTGGGCGCCGCGCTCGCGGCCAAGGACTTCTTCCGCGACCACCTCGATTTCCCGCGCATGGGCGCCGCGCTGGCCTCGCGCCACCTGCTGAAGTGGCCGGGCCCGAGCGTGCACACGCTCGTCGTCACCCGCCGCTGCAACCTCAAGTGCGTGTACTGCCACGCGAGCGTCGTCGGCGCCGACGACGCGTCCACCGAC
>JACQBB010000289.1 GCA_016194625.1 Elusimicrobiota bacterium
ACCATGACCAGCAGCTGGCGGTGCTCGTGGTACGGGTTCACGTCCATGCGGCGGCCTCCGTGTGCGGGCGTCCCGGCCAGCGCCTCTGCAGCGCCAGTCCGACCTTCAGGTTGTCCAGGACCACGCGCGCGCCGGGCGAGCCCGGCGGGTAGGCGGAGAGCAGGCGGTCCAGCGCGGCGCGCGGCTCCGGCTCCAGCGCGTCCACGTCGGGCGCGTCGTCGAGCGTGCCCAGCCGCAGCGCGCCGCGCAGGGCCGGCAGGGCGTCCTCCAGGAAGACGGCGCCGTCCCAGTACAGCGCGCCGTCCGTGTCCACCAGGATCTCGTTCTTCAGCATCACCGGCTCGCTGTCCGAGCTCCGGTTCACCAGCTCGGCGCGCCCGCGCGCCTCGTAGCGGTCCAGCGCGGCGAGCAGTTCCGCGAGAGCGCGCGCCCCCCACGGCGCGCCGACGCGGTAGCCGAACTGGATGCGGCGCGCGCCGAGCGCCTCCAGGCCGAGCAGGTCCTCATCGAAGCGCGCCGCGCGCTCCGGGCCGACGACGGCGTTCACGTGGTAGGGGACGCCCGAGCGGTCGAGGCGGCGCAGCGCGGCCTCCATCGCCCGCTGGGTCCCCGCGCCGGCCCCGAGCAGGCGCGCCGCGTTCGCCTCGGCCGTCCCGTCCAGGCTCAGGTGCACGCGGCCGCCGACACCGCGCAGGAAGGCGAGCTTGTCCGCGTCGAGCAGGAGTCCGTTCGTCGTGAGGTTCACGGTCAGCGCGCGCCCGCCGCGGCCGGCGACCGCGCGCTCCGCGGCCGCCCGGACCAGGTCCCAGGCGAGCAGCGGCTCGCCGCCGAAGAAGTTCAGCAGCAGGCGCTCCGCGCGCGACGACAGCAGCAGGTCCACGCCGCGGAAGGCCGTCGCGCGGTCCATGCGCCGCGGCCCGCGGCGCACGCGGCAGTACGCGCAGCGCAGCTGGCACTCGTAGGTGGTCATCAGCATCACCGAGCGCATCCCCTCACGCATCGGCGCGCCTCCGCGGGAAGTGGCCGTCGCCGTAGAAGTAGAAGCAGCCGCGGCACGCGGGCAGCAGGCGCGCGGCGACGCGGCGGCGCAGCGCGCGCGCGGCGGGTCCGTCCCAGATCTCGTCGAAGGTCTCCTCGGCCAGGCTCCCCAGCGACAGGTCGGGGCACGCCCAGACCTCGCCGTTGGGCAGGACGTTGACCTGCCGCCACGGCCCGTCGCACCAGGCCTCGCCCATCGCCGCACGGTCGCCGGAGTAGTACTCGCGCAGCGCCGCGGCGCCGCGCAGGTCGGCGCTGAACGACGCGTTCGGCCAGCGCGCGCGCACGCGCGCCAGCGACGCGTCGAACGCCTCGAAGTCCATGTCGCGCGGCGCGTAGCCGTAGCCGCGCCACAGCCCCGGCTCCCGCCCGAACTCGGAGCGCAGGACGCGCTCCTGGGCGGCCAGCGTCTCGGGACGGTTGAAGATCAGGTGCTGGATGTGGATCTCGTCGAACTCGGCGCCCTCGCGCTCCAAGGACTCGACGACGCGCTCGAGCGCCTCCGCGTTGGAGTCGAACACCTCGCACAGCAGACGCAGGCGCGGCCGCCCGCCGGTCACGCGGCGCAGCTCGGCCATCCGGCGCAGGCCGGCGATCATCGCCTCCCAGTGCCCCGCCGGCCCGGTCCGCAGCTCGGCCCGCAGGTCGGGCGGGGTGGCGACCGACACGTTCACCTGGTCGAAGGCCTCGGCGACCTCCTCGGCGCGGCCCGCCAGCATCGTGCCGTTCGTCGTCAGCGCCGCGCGCAGTCCGCGCTCGCGCAGGCGGCGCGCCAGCGGCCGCCAGCGCCGCGACATCAGCGGCTCGCCGCCCGTCAGCGTGACCATCCCCGCGCCGCGCCGCGCGACGGCGTCCAGGAAGGCGAGCAGGCGCCCGAGCGGCGCCGGCTCCGACGACCGCCTCAGGTAGCCGGGGTCGTGGCAGGCGCCGCCGACGCCCCACAGCGAGCACGCGCGGCAGCGCAGGTTGCACGCCATCGTGAGCATCAGGTAGACCTCGGCGAGCGGCCCTCCCGCGTAGGGATCGCCGCGCAGGCCGGCCGCGGCCAGCCGCGCCGCCAGCGCGGCCCGGTCCGTGCGCTCGCCCAATCCCGCGTCAGGCACGCGCGCCCTCCCGCGCCCAGAAGCGCTCCATCCGGCGGCCGAGGTCCAGGTTGTCGGCGACGAGGCGGCGCTCCGCCGGCGTCGCCGCCGCCGCCTTCAAGCGCGCCAGCTGGTCGAGCGGCGAGCGCTCCTCCACGGGCAGGCGCTCGGCGGTCCGCACCGAGCCGCGCGCGAAGGCGCGGCGCAGCCCGGGCAGGGCGGTCTCCAGGACGGTCCAGCAGCCGACCGAGAGCGTCCCGTCCGCGTCGAGCACGAGCTGGCCGTCGAGCAGGACGGGCTCCGGCCCGCCGCGGCGGTTGAGCACGTCGGCCCCGCGCGCGGCGCACAGCGCGTCGGCGCTCCGGTAGGCCCGTTCGAGGGCGGCCGCGCCCTGCGCGCCCCAGACGGCGCCGAGCGCGTAGGCGAACTGGAACCGCCGCGCGCCGCGCGAGAGCAGGAAGGCGACTCCGTCGGCCAGCGCGGCGGCCGACTCCGGGCGCACGGTCACGTTGACGAAGTAGGGCGCGCCGGACGCGAGCAGGCCGTCGAGGTTGCGCAGAAGCACGCCCCACGGGTAGACGCCGCCGGCGGCCAGCGGGCGCTGGCGGGACTGCGTCGCCAGGCCGCCGTCGAGGCTCACGATGAAGCCGGCGCCCAGGCAGGCGAGCTCGCGCGCGCGGTCCGGCGTCAGCGGCAGCAAGGAGGTCGTCACGGTCTGCGTCAGGCGCTTGCCGCGGCGCTCCGCGGCGCGGCGCGCGTCGGCGGCGGTCTCGCGCACGAGCCCGTACTCGAGCAGGGGCCCGCCGCCGAAGTACTCCACCTCGAGCGGACCGTCCTCGCGCAGCAGCAGCGCGATCCCGCGCCTCAGGTCCTCGCGCGCGATCGTCCCCGCCCCCGGCCGCTCGGTCGCGCAGGACACGCACGCGAACGGGCAGGCGCGGGTGACGAGGGCGAGCAGGCTCAAGGCGCGGTCAGGACGCACGCAGCTCCCCCTCGCCGCGGCGGTCCAGGTAGTCGGCCCAGGTCCCGTCGCACAGCGGACGGCGCGCGCAGCCGGCGCACGCGGCGCCGTG
>JACQBB010000290.1 GCA_016194625.1 Elusimicrobiota bacterium
AGATGGACAGGCCCAGGCCGGTGCCCTGGCCGGCGGGCTTGGTCGTGAAGAACGGCTCCCAGACGCGGGCGAGGACCGCGGGCGGGATGCCGGGGCCGTCGTCCTCGATCTCGACGCGCGCGCGGCCGTCGACGGCGACGGTGCGCGCGACGATGCGCCCGCCGCCGTTGGCGGAGCGCAGGGCCTGGTCGGCGTTGGTCAGAAGGTTGAAGACGACCTGCTGGATCTCGGGGCCGCAGACGAGGGCGCGCGGCTCGGCCGCGGCGTAGTCCTCCTCCAGGCGGACGGCGCCGTCGATCCAGTCGTGGCGCTTGAGGTCCGCGCAGCGGCGCACCAGCGCGTTCAGCGCGACGACCTCGCGCTCGGCGGTCTGGCGGCGCGCGAACGCCAGCGTGTTGCGCACCACGTCGCGGCAGTGCTTGGCGCTGAACAGTATGCGCTCCAGCGCCTTCCCGGTGAGGTCGTCGGGGCCGTTCTCCAGCGCGACCTCGGCGTGGCCGAGGATGGAGGCGAGCGGCCCGTTGAGGTCGTGCGCGATGCCGGCCGACAGCGCGCCGAGCGTCGCCAGGCGGTCCATGCTCTGCAGGGACTCGCGCGTCTCGCGGCGCTCGCGCAGGGCGCGCGAGTGCTTCTGGCGCAGGTGGGCGCGCGCGCGGCGTTCGGAGGACGCGACGCGCCGGATCATCTCGGCGGCGGCGGCGAGCGTCAGCGCCTTGGTCGCCAGCTCCAGCACCTCGGGCCAGATTCGCGCGCGGAGCGCCGGCGCGTAGAACGAGGCGAGCAGGAGCGCGACGGCGCCCAGCGTGAGCCGCGCGCCGGTCCGCCCCAGCGCGAGCGCGGAGGTGAAGATCGGGAGCAGGAACAGCACCCAGAAGTACGAGCCGCGCCCGCCGGAGAAGCGCACGACCAGCCCGATGAGGGCGGCGTTGACGGCGACGGCGACGAGCGCCCGCGCGCGCGGCTCCAGCCGCGCGCTCAGCGCCGCGAAGTTGACCAGGTTGAAGACGAGCAAGCCGAGCGACGCCCAGAGCACGTCGGGGTAGACGAACAGCGGGTTCTGCCGCTCCAGGTAGGCCGCCGCGGCCATCAGCACGGCGAAGGCCGCGCTCTCGGCGGCGCCGAAGGAGGGACCGCGCTCGCGTTCGACCGTCATGGCAGGAGGGCCAGCACGCGCCGGGCCGCGGCGACCGCGGCCTCGATGCGGCCGAGCATGAACGGGGTGACCTCGTCGCGCAGGACTCCGGACCCGCGCGCGACGGTGATGTACTCGCCCAGGTCGCGGCGCACGCGGCGCGCGGCGCGGGCGCGGAAGGCGGCGGTGTTCTCGCCGCGCCGGACGATGGTCTCCAGCGCGTCGAAGCCGAGGCGGCGCGTCATCTCGCCGACGCGCTTCTCCCAGGCGCGGCTGCGCTTGTCCGGCGGCAGGGCCTCGTGGTCGAACGCGGTCAGCACCTTCGCGTGCGCCAGCACGGACCGGGCTCCGTCCAGGCGCGCGCGGCGCTCGGCGCCCGGGTCCAGGTGGAAGGACAGGTCGGCGAAGTCGCCGACGGAGAGGAGGGCCTCGAACGACTCCCGGTGGGTCTCCAGCGAGCCGGGGGGGAGCATCGGCTTGGACAGGTCGTCGAGCAGGCGGCGGCGCGCGTCCTCGAACAGCGCGCGCTTGAACTCGGCCAGCGGACCGGCGGCGGCGTCCAGCTTGCGGCGCAGGTAGGACCAGGGGTCGGTCTCGTGGCGGCGCACGGCGTCGTCCCAGGTCGTCGCCTCGGACAGGCGCGCCAGCAGGGCCAGCCGCGGTCCTCCGTCGGTCACGGGACCTTCTCGGGCAGGCCGTGCAGGAAGTAGTCGGCCGGGATCCGTCCGCCGGGGTCCTTCGCGTCCCAGGCCCCGTACGCGAACACGTCGGGCTTGCCGCGCACCCAGGGGTCGAAGACCAGGCACACGGCGGGCTCGTCGGCGGGCGCGCAGGCGACGGCGCCGGTGTGGTAGGGGCGCGACTCGCGCCGGCGGTCGTCCACGGTCCAGCCGTCCAGGTTCATCCCGGTGAGCAGGGACCAGACGTCGTCCGACCAGTCGCGGCAGATGCCCTTCTCGCGGCGGGCGAGCGCGCGCACCTTGTCCAGGGCGTCCTGCTTCTCGCGGATGCGGGCCAGGGTCTTGCCGTACTCGGCCGTGTCGTGGTTCATCTTGGACGCGGCGGCCTGGAGGGCGTCGAGCTCGGCCTTGCGCTTCTTCTCGGCGTCTTCTAACAGCCGCGCGGGCTGGAAGGGCTCGTCCACGTCCTCGATGACGGCGTCGCTGAGCACGCGGTAGCCCCAGCCGCCCTCCAGGCGCCTCGTCACCTCGTCGCGGTACTTCAGGAACATCTTCCTCAGCTCGACGCGGGCCTCGACCGGGAGCTGCTCGACGGCGTCGTGCGCGCGGCGGGCGGGGACGCCGGGGGCGTCCGCGTCCAGGGCCGCGGCGGCCGGGGCGAGCAATATCAGGAAAGCGAGGACCCTCACGGGTCCAGGATAGTCCCGCGCCACTGGCGCCGTCAAGCCCCGGGGGGCCATGGGACCCATATTCCCGACGGGGGATAAAAAGTAGAATGGGGCCACTATGGTTACTCCCGATTCGTACCACGATTGGAACCTTCCCGAGAAGATCTCCCGGCTGAAGGACCTCGCCTACAACCTCTGGTGGTCCTGGCACCCCGAGGCGCGCGCGCTGTTCAAGGAGATCGACCGCACGATGTGGGCCGAGACCCACCACAATCCCGTCATCCTGCTGCGCCGCGTTCCCAAGGAGCGCCTGGACGCGCTGATGGCCGACGCCGGCTTCATGAGCCGCTACGCCGCCGTCACCGCCGCCTTCGACAGGTACCTGACCACCGACGACACCTGGTTCGCCAAGGCGCATCCCGAGATGAAGGGCCAGACGGTCGGCTACTTCTCCGCCGAGTTCGGCGTCCACCACTCGCTGCGCATCTACTCCGGCGGCCTGGGCATCCTGGCCGGCGACCACTGCAAGGCCGCCTCGGACCTGGGCGTGCCGCTGGTCGGCATCGGCTTCATGTACCCGCAGGGCTACGTCCAGCAGAAGATCTCGTCCGACGGCTGGCAGCAGAACGTGTACGAGCAGGTCGACTGGGACACCTCGCCGATCCGGCCCGTCGTGGGCCCGTCGGGCGGGCGCATGCTCCTGGACGTGCCGCTCGGCCGCGGCACGGTGAAGATCGCCGTGTGGCGCATCCAAGTGGGCCGCGTGCCGCTGTACCTGATGGACACCAACGTCGAGGGCAACTCCCCGACCGACCGCGAGATCTCCGGCCGCCTGTACGGCGGCGACCGCACGATGCGCCTGCGCCAGGAGATCATCCTGGGCATCGGCGGCGTGCGGCTCCTGCGCGCGCTCGGCATCCACCCGGCGATGTTCCACGCGAACGAAGGCCACTCCTCGTTCCTGTTCCTGGAGCTGGTCCGCGAGAAGGTCGCCGCGGGCAAGTCGCTTGACGAGGCCCAGCGCGAGGTCTCCGAGATGTCGGTGTTCACCACGCACACCCCCGTCGAGGCCGGCCACGACGTGTTCGCCGAGGAGATGATCTCCGAGTACTTCGCCGACTACTGGCCGCAGTTGAAGGTCGAGAAGGAGCAGTTCCTGGACTTCGCGCGCGTCCCCGGCCACGCCGGCTGGAACATGACCGCGCTGTCGCTGAAGCTGGCCGGCCGCCGCAACGCCGTCAGCCGCCGCCACGGCGTCGTGTCGCGCGAGATGTGGAAGAACCTGTGGCCGACGCGCCCCGTCGAGGAAGTGCCGATCGCGCACGTCACCAACGGCGTGCACCTGGCGACCTGGGTCCAGCAGGACCTGGGCTACGTCTACGAGCGCTACCTGGGCCAGGACTGGCGCGAGCGCCAGGACGACCCCGCGCTGTGGTCCAAGGCCGCGTCCATCCCGGACGAGGTCCTGTGGATGCAGCACAACCGCAACAAGAGCGCGCTGATGCAGATGATGCGCGCCCGCGCCCGCAAGCGCTGGATGAGCGAGCACAACGACCCCGCGCAGGCCCTGGCCGGCGGCGCCCTGCTCGACCACTCGGCGCTGACCATCGGCTTCGCCCGCCGCTTCGCCGGCTACAAGCGCGCCACGCTGATCCTGTCCGACATCGACCGGCTCAAGAAGATGCTGTTCGACCCGTGGCGCCCCGTCCAGCTGGTGTTCGCCGGCAAGGCCCACCCCGCCGACGACGGCGGCAAGGCGCTGATCCAGCAGATCTACCGCCTGGCCAAGGACCCGGCGTTCGGCGGCAGGATCGCCTTCGTCGAGGACTACGACATGCACATCGCCCGCTATCTGGTGCAGGGCGTGGACATCTGGCTCAACAACCCGC
>JACQBB010000278.1 GCA_016194625.1 Elusimicrobiota bacterium
CGCCCCGGCCGCATGCTGTTCGAGGTCGAGGGCCTGACCCTCGAAGAGGCGCAGAAGGCGCTGAAGATGGCGGCCTACAAGCTGCCGATCAAGACCAAGTTCGTCGCTCGCGAGCACATCTAACATGGCCGACAAGAAGAAGACGCAGACGCAGGACAAGACGTCCATGGGCGCCGCCGAGCTCCAGAAGGAGCTGCGCGCGGCCCTGGACAAGCGCGCGAAGCTCGAGTTCCAGCACAACGTCGCCCCGCTGAAGAGCCCGATCGAACTGCGCCATCTCCGCCGCGAGATCGCGCGCCTGAAGACCCATCTCCGCATGAAGGAGGCCGCCAAGTGACGAAGACTGCCGCCGTTATCGAGAACGCCGCGGACGCGGCGCGCGGCCACCGCAAGACGATGGAGGGCGTCGTCGTGTCCGACAAGATGGACAAGACGCGCACCGTCCGCGTGACCCGCTCGGTCCGCCACCCCTTCTACCAGAAGGTCATGACCAAGTCGAGCAAGTTCCACGTGCACGACGAGGGCAACCAGTCGCGCGAAGGCGACGTCGTCGAGATCGTCAGCACCCGCCCGCTGTCCAAGCTGAAGCGCTGGCGCCTGGTGCGCGTCGTCAAGGCGGCCCCGAAGGCCGCCGAGGTGAAATAAGCCATGATCCAGCTCCGAACGATGCTGAACGTCGCCGACAACTCCGGCGCGCGCAAGCTCCAGTGCTTCCACGTGATGGGCGGCTCGTACCGCCGCTACGCCAGCCTCGGCGACATCATCGTGTGCTCGGTCATCGACGCGCTGCCCAACGGCGCCGTCAAGAAGGGCACCGTGGTCAAGGCGGTCGTCGTGCGCTGCAAGCGCAACATCCGCCGCCCCGACGGCACCTACGTCTCTTTCGACGACAACGCCGCGTGCCTGATCGACGACAAGAACGAGCCGAAGGGCACCCGCGTGTTCGGGCCCGTGGCGCGCGAGCTGCGCGACAAGGAATACCTGAAGATCGTCTCCCTCGCCCCGGAGGTCGTCTAAGATGCTGAAGTTCAAGATCAAGAAGAAGGACAAGGTCGTCGTCATCTCCGGCAAGGACAAGGGCAAGGTCGGCGAAGTGCTCCAGGTCATCCCGGGCGACGACTTCAAGCCCGCCCGCGTGCTCGTCTCGAAGGTCAACATCGTGACGAAGCACAAGAAGCCGACGCAGACGGACGCCGGCGGCCTGGTCAAGATCGAGGCCCCGCTCGCCCTGTCGAAGGTCATGCTCGTCGATCCGAAGACGAACAAGCCCACCCGCGTCCGCATCAAGATCCAGCCGAACGGCGACAAGCTCCGCATCGCGCTGAAGTCCGGCGAGACGATCGCCTAAGAGAACAGGTCCAAGAACATGGCTGAGAAAACCGACGCAGAAAAGGCGAAGGCCGCGAAGGTCGCCGCCGCCGCGAAGAAGGCCGGCCTCGAGAAGCAGGCCGCGTCCAAGTCGGGCCCCGCGTTCGCCGTCAATCCCGACGGCCGCGAGACCGAGCACCCGACGCCGCGCATGAAGCAGCTCTACCGCGAGGCCGTCGTCCCGGCCTTGATGGAGAAGCACGGCCTGAAGAACCCGCACCAGGTGCCGCGCCTGATGAAGATCGTCGTCAACATCGGCGTGTCCGAGGCGCGCGACAACGTGCAGATGCTCGACAACGCCCGCGAGGAGCTCGCGCTGATCACCGGCCAGCTCCCGCAGGTCCGCAAGGCCTCCAAGTCGATCTCCAACTTCAAGCTGCGCGAGGGCATGCCGATCGGCGTGCGCGTGACGCTGCGCGGCGACCGCATGTGGGAGTTCCTGGACCGCCTGATCACCGTCGCGATCCCCCGCATCCGCGACTTCCGCGGCCTCGAGCCCAAGGGCTTCGATGGCTCCGGCAACTTCAACCTGGGTCTCAAGGAACAGCTGATCTTCCCCGAGATCAACGCCGAGCGCGTGCCCAAGCAGCGCGGCATGAACATCTCGTTCGTGATCGACGGCGGCCGGGACGCGTTCAGCCTCGACCTCCTGAAGGAGCTCGGGATGCCGTTCAAGCAGGCCGCCGCGTCGGCCGCGAGGAACTAAGACCATGGCGACCACCGCTTGGCGTGCGAAGATGACGAAGACCCCCAAGTTCTCGACGCGGCATCGCAACCGCTGTCAGATCTGCGGCCGGCCCCGCGCGTTCTACCGCGACTTCGGCCTGTGCCGCATGTGCTTCCGCAAAATGGCGCACGGCGGGCTCCTGCCGGGCGTGAAGAAATCCTCCTGGTAAGGTAATCATGGACCCCATCTCCGACCTGCTCACCCGCATCCGCAACTCGAACGTCCGCCAGAAGGACCGCGTGGACGTCCCGATGTCCAAGATGAAGCTCGAGGTCGTCCGCGTCCTCAAGGACGAGGGCTTCATCGCCAACTACAAGTCCCTGTACAACGGGACGAACAAGCGCGGCACGATCCGCGTCTTCTTGAAGTACTCGCCGACGAAGGAAGCCGTCATCCGCGGCATCAAGCGCGTCTCGAAGCCCGGCCTGCGCGTCTACAAGTCCTACACGGACATCCCGCGCGTGCGCGGCGGCTTCGCGGTGACCATCCTCTCCACCTCCCAGGGCATCATGACGGACCGCCAGGCGAAGGAGAAGAAGGTCGGCGGCGAGATCCTCTGCCAGGTCTGGTAACGAACATGTCCCGAATCGGAAAGCAGCCCGTCGTCATCCCCAACGGAGTCCAGGTCAAGCTGGACGCCGGCGTCGTCACCGCGAAGGGGCCCAAGGGGGAGCTGAAGGAAGCCCTCCACCCCTACGTCACGGCCGAGATCAAGGACGGCAAGGTCGTCCTCACGGCGGACATCAGCGTCGCCAAGGACGCGTCCGCGATCTGGGGCATGACCCGCGCGCGCCTCAACAACCTCGTGCTCGGCGTGGCCAACGGCTACTCCAAGGTCCTCGAGATCCACGGCCTCGGCTTCCGCGCCGAAGTC
>JACQBB010000279.1 GCA_016194625.1 Elusimicrobiota bacterium
CCGGCCGGGGTCTTCAGCGCGTAGGCCATCGCGATGCAGTCCGGATGGCAGGGCACGGGGATGATGTCCTCGGGGCGGAACACCTTGGTCTGCTTGAGGATGTCGGCGCGCACCTCGCCCAGCGTCAGACGGTCGCGCGCGGGCTCGAAGCCCTCGGCGCGGCCGGCGTCCTGGACGGGCTGGAAGGTGACGCCGCGCACGCACTTCTGCTTGAGGGCGAAGTCCACGATCTTGCCGAGCTCGCCGTCGTTGACGCCCTTCTTCACGGTGACGACGAGTGTCGTCGAGAGGTTGACCGCGTTCAGCGCCTCGAGCGCCTTCGTGCGGACCTCGCGCAGGTCGGCGCCGCGCAGGTCCCGGAGGGCCGATTCCTCAAAACTGTCGAACTGCAGATACACCTCGAAGCCCGGCTTGTAGGCGGCCAGCTTCTCGGCGAAGCCGGGCTCGCGCGCGATGCGCACGCCGTTGGTGTTCAGCATCAGGTGGCGGATCGGGCGCTTGCGGGCGGCGTCCAGGATCTTGAAGAAGTCCGGGTGCAAAGTCGGCTCGCCGCCGGAGACCTGCACGATGTCGGGCTCGCCCTCGTTGGCGACGATCGCGTCGAGCATCTTCTCGAGCGTGGCCAGGTCGCGGTGCGTCTGGCGCTGGGGGGAGGACTCGGCGTAGCACACCGGGCAGGTCAGGTTGCAGGCGTCGGTCACTTCCAAAAGCGTGAGGCAGGAGTGCTGTTCGTGGTCGGGGCACAGGCCGCAGTCGTACGGACAGCCGTACTTGATCGGCGTGTTCCAGCGCCGGGGCATCTCCGAGGGCTTGAGGAACTGGCGCGACAGCTTGTAGTACTCGGCATCGGGGGAGAGCAGGACGACCTCCATCCCGTGGCGCGCGCAGCGCTTGTGCATGTACACGGCGCCGTCAGCCTCGACGATCTTGGCCTCGACCTTGCGCAGGCACTTCGCGCACAGGCTGAGCGTCAGTTCGAGGAAGGTGTAGGGTCGGGTCGCGGGCATGTCAGCCATCTCCGGGCGTCTTTCGCGTAGTAAAGCAAACCGGAAGGCGCGGCGGCTCCGCTGTCGGGTCGGGCGGATGCTGTCACAATTTGTGACAGCATCCGGGGCGTCAGGGAACAAATCGCGCCCCTTCGTCGTATGAAAGGATGCGAAAGAAACACGCCGTCCTCGTCGCCTTGCCTCTCATCCGGGTCGTGCGGGGGCGGCGGGTCATCCTGGATTCCGACCTCGCGCGGCTGTACGGGGTCACGACCAGCCAGCTGAACCAGCAGTTCCGACGGAACCAGGAGCGGTTCCCGGAGGATTTCGCCTTCGTGCTGACTCCGCGGGAGGCGGCGGAGGGGCTGTCACAATTCGTGACAGCCCTCGGCAGGCGGAATCGCGGAAAACCGCCGGTCGCTTACACCGAACATGGGGCGGTGATGGCGGCCAACGTGCTCAAGTCCGCCCGCGCGATGGCGATGAGCGTGGAGGTGGTCCGCGCGTTCGTGCGCCTGAAAAGCCTCTCGGCGTCCCATTCGCGCATCGCGCGGATCCTGGCCGACCTCGAGGAGACCGTGAAGCGGCGCCTGGACGGCAACGACCGCCAGATCGAAGCCTTGTTCGCGATGCTGGCGGAACTGCTCGGAGAGCGCGGCCGGGACGAGCCGATCCGGTTCGGGAACGCCTGACGAGGTCAGCGCGCCGCGACGGGGCGCGGCGCGGTCAGCATCCGGACGGCGTCGCGCGCATAGTAAGCCAGGCCGAGCAGGGCCGCGACTTGGATCGCGCCCAGACCCAGGAACGGGCGCGGGTACGGCTTGCCGAAATCGACCAGCAGACGCCACGCCAGGTAGAGGACCATGAAGGCCTTGAAGCGGTCGCCCTCGACGGCGGGGCGGCGGCGGCCCAGCGCGGCGGCGACGATGAGGAGGAAGGCGCACTCGTACAGCGCCGCCGGGTGGCGCGGGATACCGTCGCCGAAGTCCACGCCCCAGGGCAGGCGCGTCGGCAGGCCCTCGGTGTTGTCGGACAGGCCGGTCAGGAAGCAGCCCACGCGGCCGATCGCCATGCCGACGGCGAGCGGCACCGTCAGGTCGTCGCCGGTGGACACCGTCACGCCGGAGCCCTTCTTCGTCCACTCGACGCCGATCAGACCGCCGAGCAGGCCGCCGACGATGGTCTTGCCGCCGAGCCAATAGGACGGGTCGGACCGGTGCGCCCACAGGGCCGCCGGATCGTACAGCCAGGCCAGGACCTTCGAGCCGATCGCCGCGCCGGCGATCGCGCCCGCGATCACGGAATGGTTCTGCGAGTCGGTCAGGCGCTCGGGGCGGCGCTGGGACAGGTACAGGCGGAAGCCGACCGCGTAGGCGAGCGACTCGAGCGCGAGGTGCGGGTGCAGGCGCCAGGGACCGGCCGGGACCTCGACCGGGAAGGTCACGCGGCCAGTTCGCCGCGCCAGGCCGTGACCGCGCGGCCGCCGACCTCGACGCGCTCGCCCTTGTCGCGCAGCAGCAGCATGCCGCCGCGCGCCGAGGCCTGGTAGGCGGTCAGCACCGGCTTTCCCAGGCGCCGCGCCCAGAACGGCGCCAGCGAGCAGTGCGCCGAGCCCGTCACCGGGTCCTCGGGGATGCCCTCGGCGGGGAAGAAGCAGCGCGAGACGAAGTCGTGCGCCTTGCGCCGCGCGGCGGCCGTGACGACGAGGCCCTTGGGCGCGCAGGCCGCCAGCGCCGCGAAGTCGGGCTTCAGCGCGCGCACGGTCTCCTCGGAGTCCATCTCGGCCACGAGCAGGCCCGCGCTCTCGCCCAGCCACAGCGGCGTCTCCTTGAGCGCCGCGAGGAAGCCCGCCGGGGGCTTGGCCTGCGTCACCGGCCGCGCGGGGAGGTCCAGCACGATGAACTCGCCCTCGCGGCGCGCGGTCAGGCGGCCGCTCCGGGTCTCGAACGCCGCGACCGCGTCGGCCGGCAGGCGGCCGGTCTCCCACAGCGCGTGCGCCGCGGCCAAAGTCGCGTGGCCGCACAGGTCCACCTCGACGGACGGCGTGAACCAGCGCAGGCGGAAGGCCGCGCCCTCCGCCTCGACGAAGGCGGTCTCGGAGAGGTTGAACTCGCGCGCGACCGCGGCGCGCCAGGAGTCGTCGCGCGGGCCGTCCAGGAACACGACGGCGGCGGGGTTGCCGGTGAACGCCTTCTCGGCGAACGCGTCGACCGCGACGACCGGCAGGCTCACGCCTTGCGGACCCGGGCGCCCTCGGCGATCAGCATGCGCCGCTTCGTCGCGACGCCGCCCTTGCCGGAGTAGCCGGTGAGCCGTCCGTCGGCGCCGACCACGCGGTGGCACGGCACCGTCGGCGCGAACGGGTTCTTGCCCAGCGCCATGCCGACGGCGCGCGCCGCGCCCGGCTTGCCGATGCGCTTGGCGATCCAGCCGTAGGTGCGGACCTCGCCCTTCGGGATCTCCGCGCAGGCCTTCCAGACGGCCTGATAGAAAGGAGGGTGCGACTTCATCGCGTCGAGGATCTTCTTGGAGAGCTTGGTCTTCTTCATAATACCGGGATTGTATCAATCCCCGGCGGCGTTCAGGCGGGGACGACGCAGCCCAGCACGCGCGCGCCGCGCGCGCCGGTGGCCTGGGGGCAGTGGTTGCTCTCCCCGTCGAGCGCGCGCGAGGCCATCCACGCGAAGCAGGCGGCCTCCTTGGCCATCACCGGCAGGCCGTGGAAGGCCGTGGTCGTCACCAGCGCGGGCGCGAACAGTTCCGCCAGGCGGCCCATCAGGTGCGCGTTCAGCGCCCCGCCGCCGGAGACGACGACCTCCGCGAGCGGACGGTCCGGGGCGTTCTCCAAGACGCCGAACCACAGCGTCCTCGCGGTGAACTCGCACAGCGTGGCCAGCGCGTCGGGGAGGGTCCGGGCCGTCAGGCGCGGGTAGACGCGGTCGAGCAGGACGGGGCCGAAGGCGGTGCGGTCGAGCGACTTGGGCGGCGCCTTCTTGAAATAGGGATGAGCGAGCAGGCGGCGGAGCTTCGCTCCGTCCGCGCGGCCGCGCGCCGCCAGGCGGCCGCCGCGGTCGAACTCGGCGCGGCCGCGCGTGACGCGGCGCACGGCTTCGTCCATCAGGACGTTGCCCGGGCCGGTGTCGAAGCCCGCCCACAGCCGCCCGCCGCCGACGAGCGAGACGTTGGCGATGCCGCCGATGTTGACGACCGCGCGCAGCGGTCCGCGCCCGAACAGGAAGAGATCGAACGCCGGCACCAGCGGCGCGCCCTGGCCGCCCGCGGCCATGTCGCGCGTGCGGAAGTCGGCCACCACGGTCACGCCGGTCCGCTCCGCGATCACCGCGGGTTCGGCCAGCTGGAGCGTATGGGCGGGGGAATCGTCGGGGCCGTGCCAGACGGTCTGGCCGTGCGAGCCGATGACGGCGGGCCGCGTCCCGCGCGCGATCCTCAGCGCCGCGCGCGCGAACTCGTCGCCCAGCGCGAAGTCCAGGCGCGACAGCTCCGGCGCGCGCAGGGACGGCGCGTCCAGCACCTGGCGCTTGAGGGCCGCCGGATACGGGTAGGTCTCGAAGCGGCGCACGCGCACGGACGCGGGGCCGACCTCGACGAGCGCGGCGGTGACCCCGTCGGCCGAGGTGCCGGACATCAGGCCGACGGCCAGGCGGGGCTTCGTCACCGGTAGATCGCCGCCAGGGCCGCGTCGGCGTCGGGGTATTTGAACTTGTAGCCCGCGTCGAGCAGCTTCTTCGGGACGACGGTCGCGCCGCCCAGCAGCATGTCGGCCATCTCGCCCAGCGCCAGCCGGATCGCGAAGGCCGGCGCCGGCGCCCACGACGGGCGGCCGAGCGCGCGGCCGAGCGCTTTCGAGAACTGCGCGTTGTTCGCGGCGACCGGGCCGGCCAGGTTGAACGGGCCGGAGACCTTGTCGGAGTCGAGCGCGAACAGGACGCCGCCGACCGCGTCGTCGCGGTGGATCCACGGGAAGCCCTGCTTGCCGGAGCCCAAGGGGCCTCCCGCGAAGAGCCGGAACGGCAACTCCATCTTGGCGAGCGCGCCGCCGCCCCGTTCCAGGACGACGCCGAGGCGCGCCAGCGCCACGCGCACGCCCAGCGGCTCGGCGGCCAGCGCCTCGCGCTCCCACTGGCCGCACAGCGCGGCCAGGAAGTCGCGGCCCTGAGGCGCGCTCTCGGTGACCGCGCCTTCGGGCACGTCGCCGTAGTAGCCGACCGCGGACGCGTTGACCAGGACCTTCGGGCGCTCGTTCGCCTGCGAGACCGCCGCGACCAGCGCGCGCGTCGAGTCGATGCGGCTCTTGATCAGCGCCAGCTTGCGCTCCGCCGTCCAGCGGCCGTCGGCGATGCTCGCGCCGGCCAGGTTGACGACCGCGCCGGCGCCGTCGAGCGTCTTCGCCCAGTCGCCGGCGGACCTGCCGTCCCAGGCGACGGGGGAGACCTTGTCGCCCCAGCGCGCGGCGGCCGCCGCGGGGTCGCGCGTGAGCAGGACGACGGAGTCGCCGCGCGCGATCAGCGCGTCGATCAGCGCGGCTCCGATGAAGCCCGTCCCTCCGGCGAGCGCGATCCTCATGGTGGTCCCCTCTTCTTATCAAATCGGGCATGGGAACAAAACCGGGGGGGTCCGCGTAGGATGGGATGCTCGCCCGCCGAGTCCTGTTCTGGGCCGCCCTCGCCGGCGGCGCCGCCGCCTACGCGCACGCGCGCGCTCC
>JACQBB010000280.1 GCA_016194625.1 Elusimicrobiota bacterium
GCGCCTGAAGATGTACAAGCGCGCCCTGCGCGCCTCTCCCGAGGACGCCGCCAAGCTCCTCGACGAGCTGGAGCGCCTGTCCGGCCCGCCGCCCCAGCCGGTCAAGAACCTGTTCGAACTGCTGGCCCTGCGCGCGCTCGCGCGCCGCGTGCGCGTGGACTCCGTCGTCGAGCTGGACGGCGCCGTGGAGGTCCGCTGGCGCGCCGACGCGCCGCCCGACCCCGAGGCGCCCACGCGCTGGCTCAAGGCCTTCGGCAAGCGCGTCTCCTTCGTCCCGTCCATCGAAGGCGACGGCATCCGCCTGTCCCTGGCCGGCGAGCCCGCCGCGAAGGTCCTGCGCGACTTCTTCGCGGCGTGAGGTGCTTCTGAGTTCTCGGGGGCATCGCTTCCCTAGGCCCATCGTCCTGAAAATCTTCCCCGGATGGCCGTTGTTCCCACGCGCTCGTTTTTGGCATCTTGAGGGCATGAGACACCCTCTCTCGACCCTCGCCGCCGCCGTCCTGCTCCCGCTCGCCGTCCTTCCCGCTTCCGCCCAGACGCCGTCGGAGCTGGTCGCCGCGGCCAAGGCGCAGCGGAGCGAGTACGCCGGCCAGTGGGTCATGTACGCCGACGCCGCGGCTCGGTACATCTCCGGACTCGTCGCCAAGAAGGCGACGTGCCCGTTCATCGGCACGGCGGTCGCGCAGGGCCGGCTGCCGGTCGCCGGAGACGCGAACGCGCCGCTGGCGGGCATCGGCGACGTGGTGCGGCTCGGAAACACGGGCGGCGGGGATCTGGGCGAGGTGCTGAAGGTCTTCGCCCAGGGCAACCACGCGCTCGTCCCGGACGCGACGGGCGCTTTCACGCGGCGCGCGCCGAAGGGCTTCTTCAGCCTCGACTTTCCCGGCTCACAGGGCTCGCACCCGGGGCACAGCGGCATCCTTCAGGGCGATCCGCGGACGCGCGACTCGGGCCGCTTCAGCCAGGCGGACCTCGACCGGCTGACATCGCGCGCGCGCGGCGGGTGGATCAAGCGCTCCGACGCGGGCAAGTTCATCGCGGAGAATCTGCTCCGCGACCCGGACTCCAAGGTCTTCGGCGGGCGCGTCGCCGCGCTGCTCGCCGTCGACCTGGGCGGCTTCGTCGAGCGCGTGGGGCCGCATCTGCTCGAGAAGATTCGCAACCGGAAGAACGGGACGTCCGCCTCGGCCGAGGAGCGCAGCCTCTACGTCGCCCTGACGAAGACGGCGGGCGAGGACAACCTGGTGGGCTCGGCCGGCGAGTTCGGCCTGCTGTTCGCGTTCCTCCGGCACGAGCCGGGCGCGCCGCTCATCGACGGCGAGCCCGCGATCTCGGTCGCCGACGTCACGGCGATGTTCAAGGACAAGAAGTTCCCCGCCGGCTGGGAGACGTGGCCGAAGACGGGCCACGATTGGGTCGTCGACACGACGGCGCTGACGATCTCGGCGGGGCGCGAGTACCTGCGGCTCAAGCACCCCTGACGCGGACGCCTCCGCCGAGGCTTGAGGCGCCGGCCGCTTCGGCGTCGGCGGCAGGTCGATGCCGTGGTCGTCCTTGGCGATGCGGCGGATGAGGTCGCCGATTCGAATTTCATATTGCAAATTGCAATTTGAAATGTTATACTGCGCGCATGAGAGTCCTCCAGGGAATCAAACCGCAGGACGTGCTCGTCCTCCTCAAGCTGTGCCTCTGGCGCGACCGTGAGTGGCGGCATGTGGACCTTGCTGCGGAGCTCGGCCTATCGCAGACGGAGGTGAGCTTCGCGCTGGAGCGTTGCCGTTCGTCGGGACTGCTGGACAGCGCGAAGAAACGGGTCCTGAGGTCTTCTTTGCTCGAATTCCTCGAACATGGGCTCAAGTACGTCTATCCCGTCCAGCCGGGCGCGGTCTGCCGCGGCATGCCGACGGCGCATTCGGCGCCGCCGCTGTCGAAACGCATCAGGTCCGACCCGGACGACCAGTACGTCTGGCCGTGGGCGGAGGGGAGCCTGCGGGGCCAGGCGATCGCGCCCTTGTATGAGTCGGTTCCCGTCGCCGCGGAGAAGGACCCTCGGCTCCACGAACTGCTGGCCTTGGTGGACGCCGTGCGCGTCGGCCGCGCCCGCGAGCGCGCCATCGCGCTCGAGGAGTTGGAATCTCGGGTCGGTCCGAAGAAGGCATGACGAACGTCGAGATGCTGTCTTTGGCGGCGCGGGGGCTCGGGCCTCTCAAGGATGAGGCCGTTTTCGTCGGCGGCGCGACGATCGAGCTCTATCTCGCGGGCGCGCCCGGCGCCAAGGTCCGTCCCACGGACGACGTCGATTGCGTCGTTGAAGTCGTGAGCCGGATCGATTACCACAAGATCGAGGCGCGTCTGCGGACGCTCGGTTTCCAGCATCCGATGGAGGAGAAAGCGCCGATCTGCCGATGGCGTTATAAAGACATCTTGGTCGATGTGATGCCCATCGAAGGGAAGATCTTGGGATTCTCGAACCGCTGGTATCCCGAAGGCTTCGCGAGATCCATCCGCAAGGCGCTTCCGGATGGTCAGGAGGTCCGGGTCTTCGACTTGCCCTACCTCGTCGCATCCAAGGTCGAAGCGTTCAAGGGTCGGGGCAAAGGCGATTTCATGGGAAGTCCTGACCTGGAAGACATCGTGACCCTCCTCGACGGCGTCCCCGACTTCCAGGAGCAGATCGGCCGCGCGCCGGACGCATTGAGAGCGTACCTGCGCGAGGGCTTCTCGGATTTCTTGGGCGATGAACGCTTCTGGGACGCGCTGGAAGGGAGTTTGCCGGCGGTCGGGCGGAAAGCGCGCGCCGTCCGCGCGAAGGCCGTCCTCGCGGCTCTTTCGAGATAGGACGGAGCATCCGCCTTTTAAGCGAAGGGCGGGAAAATCGGAATGCCGGCGATGTCCTGCGGGGCGCTGGTCACGCCTGCGCCGCCGAGGACGACCGCGTCGTCTCCATCGACCTGCGCCTGCCCGCC